>JADFLK010000092.1 GCA_022564455.1 Bacteroidota bacterium | reverse complement strand
GTCGCCGAGGAGCGGGCGGGAAGAATCGGCGGAGAGCGTCGTTTTACCCGTGCCGGAGAGCCCGAAAAACACGGCCGATTCCCCTTCCGGGCTGATGTTGGCCGAGCAGTGCATTGGGAAGACATTCTTCTGCGGTAGTTGGTAGTTCAGCGCAGAAAAAATGGACTTCTTGATCTCACCCGCGTAGTGCGTGCCGCCGATGAGAACGAGGCCACGGCCGAGGTTCAGGAGGATGAACGTACTGGAATAGAGTTCATCCTCCTCAGGCGCTTCGAACTCACACAGATCGAGAACCGTAAAGTCCGGCTCAAAATCCACGAGGTCGTCGCCCTCCGCCGGACGGAGAAACATGTTGTAGGCGAAGATGCTGTGCCACGCCTTCTCCGTGATCACACGCACTTTGATCCGGTACCGAGGATCGGCGCCCGCGTAGCAGTCGCGGACGAAGACATCGCGTCCCTGCGCGTAGGTGCCCATGCCCGTAAGGAGGCGATCGAACAACTCCGGGCTTACGGGCTTGTTGGTTGCCCCCCAGCCCACCTGTTCCTCGCTGGATGCTTCCTTAACCACAAAACGGTCGTTGGGGCTCCGGCCCGTGTGAGGGTCGGTGCGGGTGGCAAGCACGCCGTACTTCGTGAGGCGCCCTTCCTGCCGCTGAATAGCAAGCTCGTAGAGCTCTGCAGGAGAGAGGTTGTAGTAGACGTTCTGCGTCCGGTCCAGCCCGAGGGTGGCCAGATCACGGAGCACGGCGTCAGGCGTGTGCATAGAGAGGGCAAGAAAGTTGGAGAATCCCAGAATATGAGTGATTCGGGCCTAAAAATGCACACAATCCAAGATAGCCTTGTGGATGCAGTGCAGATGATCCGTTCGTAACGAGGAATTGTGAATCCGCCCAAGTAGAGCCGGCGATCTTGCCGTCCGTCCTGCGCGGTCCTTCCTTCGGGCTTTATTTTCCTGAGTTGCGTACGTACTCTATAGTCTTCCTCCACCGATTGTAACCTGATCCATGAACCGACTGCTTCCTCTGCTCATCCTTCTTTTGGGAACGGTGGGCACAACCACGTGCCGCGCTCAGGATTTGCCTCTTGACGTGGATTTGGACTATGCAACATTCCTGTACGACGAAACGGCATCCGTACTTGAGTTCTACCTCTCGGTCGGCGCTGAGAAGTTGGATTATGAATTGACGGAGGGCCGGTACCTGGCCACACTTCCACTGGATCTCGTCTTGCGGCCTGTTACGAACAGCGCCCCGCCTGGTGCAAGCATAGAGCCCGTTTTAGAGGAAAACTTGATCTTTCGTTTTGCGGCTTTTGACACGTCGGCGTTGCTACCCGGCCAGTTCTTTGTCGAGCAGTTGCGGACGGCTGTGCCGGCCGGTGAGTACACGTTGGATGCCACGTTTCCTGCAACCTCAGGCCGTCCTGAAGTGAAGGTTGCACTGGATGTGGTGGTGCCCAATTACACTACGAGTGAGAGTGTGATGGTCTCGGGCATCACCCTGGCTTCCCACATCACTCAAGCCGGTGAGGGCGATTCGGAAAACCCGTTTTACAAGAACGGTCTCCTCATCACGCCAAATCCGAAAGGCCTTTACGGTGAGGGGCAGGATCACATTTTCTATTACATGGAGTGTTACGGCCTCCCAGAGAAAATCCTCGACGACGAATACACGCTCTTCGTATTCCTTAGTGAGTCAAACCTGCCCCAGCCAATGTCGGGCTATCAGGAGCGCACCGTACGCAGTGTCCGCCATCCGGACGTTCTGGTCGGGAGCTTCGATATTAGCGAGTTGCCCAGCGGCTCCTACTTTCTACGCTTTGCATTGCTGGATGACAACAACCAGGCAGTAGTGGAGCAGGGCAAGAAGTTTTTTGTTCTCAACCCAAACGTGGAGCGGCCAGTACGGGCCGTAGATGAAGGGTTTGAGACAAGTCTCTACGCAGTGATGAGTGAGGAAGAAGTGGAAGACAATCTGGCCCACGCGCGGGTAATTGCAACGCAATCCGAGCTGAGTCAGATACGCCGACTATCCGATCTTGAAGCGAAGCGCACGTACCTCGCACGTTTCTGGCAGGCTCGCGATACGGACTCCGACCTAGCGTCAAATGCTGCGCGGCGAGAGTTCTACGAGCGCCTTCGCTACGCCGACGACCGCTACGATACGCCTTTCGAGGAGGTCTGGGAGACGGATCGTGCCCGCGTATTGCTCAAATATGGATACCCATCCGATGTCGATCCCAGGCCATTCGATCGGCAACTGGTACCGCACGAGATATGGGTGTTCGATAACATACCGGGCCAAGGCACATCCCTTTTCATCTTCGCCGATCGGGAGGGCCTGGGCCGGTTCGATTTGATTCACTCCACGGTTACCGGCGAGATCTCCGAGCCCAACTGGCAGCAGCTACTCCAGCGGTGACCACTCCTATCGTTGGTACAGATGAGGCTGGATTAGTTCAGGGCGCCACTTGCATCTGTGGTGGTGGCATAATCGTTTACCCCACGGAGACCGTGTACGGCATCGGAGGTGATGCGTTGGACGAGGGCGTAATGGAACGCATTCGCACGCTAAAGGGTAGCCACGCAGACAAACCCATGCTCGTGCTCACCGATGAGTGGGCGAGGGTGGCGGACTGGTTCAGAGGTGTCCCCGATGCGCTCCAGCGCCTTATGGATTATGAAATCGAATTGCCGATTACTCTTCTGGTTATGGCATCGGAGAAGGCGCCCGAGGTTCTGGTAGGCCCCGAAGGTATGATTGGCGTTCGTCGGTCGAGCGATTCGTTTTGCCGTGCGTTGATAGAAGCAGCCGGCACGCCGTTGCTCTCCACATCTGCGAATGTGTCCGGGAAGCCCTCGCAAGTTTTTTTTGAGGACCTTGATCCGGCTATATGTGAGGGCGTAGATCTGGCCGTTGATGCCGGCCGAACGCTGACGGGCATTCCATCAACTGTTGTTCGGGTGGCCGACAACAGCGTTCGGGTTGTTCGGGAAGGCGCTGTGGATGCACAGATGATCCACAAGATTGTCGGATAGGTCACACGAGCCGGGCGTATTTTCAGCGCACCATTACCTCCTCCCGCCGATGACACACGGCCTCCCAACGGACGAATGACGGAGCCGTTTACCTCTATTGCAAGCCTCTCCGAACACGTCGGCGAACGCGTTACGCTGAAGGGCTGGCTGAACAACAAGCGTGGTTCCAAGGCGCTTTTCTTTTTGGTTCTGCGGGATGGAACGGGGATCGTCCAGTGCGTTGTCAATCAGGAAAAGGTGGACGGAGCGTCGTTCGCTGTTGCGGAGGCCGTCACACAGGAAAGCGCCCTCGAGGTCGTCGGAAACGTGAAAGCGGATGAGCGACAGGTGGGTGGAGTAGAGGTCCTCGCGGAGTCGGTCACACTTATTGCGCTGGCTGAACCGTACCCCATCACCCCCAAGGAGCACGGTGTCGAGTTCCTCATGGATCATCGGCACCTGTGGCTCCGCAGCCGGCGGCAGTGGGCCATCATGCGGGTGCGAAACCGCATCATCATGGCCATCCACGGCTACTTCCAGTCGGAGGGCTACATCCAGATGGACCCGCCCGTGCTGACGGGCAATGCGGTGGAGGGCACGTCAACACTTTTCGAGCTCGAGTATTTCGACAAAACTGCCTACCTCACGCAGAGTGGCCAGCTCCACGGCGAGGCCATGGCGATGGCCCACGGCAAGATCTACACGTTCGGGCCAACGTTCCGCGCCGAGAAATCGAAGACGCGTCGCCACCTCACCGAGTTCTGGATGATCGAGCCGGAGATGGCTTTCTACGACCTCGACATGGCCATGCAGGTCGTCGAGGAACTTCTGATTGCCATCATTGGCGATGTCCTGCGCGATTGCGGCGACGAACTGGAAATCCTTGAGCGCGACGTCAGCCGCCTCGAAGCCGTGCGGAGCCCGTTTCCGCGTGTGTCGTACGACGAGGCAATCGAACTCCTCCGCAGCGAGAAGACTCAGAAAATCCTCGACGCCGAACTCGAAACCGCAACGGCGGAGCAGATTGAACTTGAAGACGAGCGGGCGGCAAATATGGCTCGCTACGGGCAGGCCAAGAAAGGGGAGAAGCGTCGTATCGACACGCGGGAGATCGCCATCAAAAAGCGGCTGGAGGAAATCGAAGAAGCTCTTCGCAATATTCCGAATTGGAAAAAGAGCGCAGCCAACTTCGAGTGGGGCGCCGATTTCGGCGGCTCCGACGAAACCATCCTCACCAGGCACTTCGACCGGCCGATTATCGTTCACCGTTTCCCAGCCGTGATCAAGGCGTTCTACATGAAGCGCGATCCGGAGGACAACCGGCTGGCCCTTGGCATGGACGTGTTGGCGCCCGAGGGCTACGGCGAGATCGTCGGTGGCGGCGAACGGGCAACGGACCTCGACTTCCTCAAACGGCAGGTTAAAGAGCACGGACTGCCCGAGGAAGTCTTCAACTGGTACTTCGACCTGCGCCGCTACGGCTCGGTGCCGCACAGCGGGTTCGGCCTTGGCCTGGAGCGCACCGTCGCGTGGATCTGCGGCCTCCACCACGTACGCGAAACGATTCCGTTTCCGAGGCTCATGGGCCGGATACATCCGTGAGCACGTGAATACGTGATTACGTGAGGCGATTGTGCGTCGGCCTTGAAATAGCCCCATCTTCGAGTCACGAGTCACGAGTCACGCAAAAGCCGATGACTGAGCAAGACAATGATGCCCGCTTCATGCGCCTCGCCATCGAGAAGGCGATGGAGGGCGTGGACGCCGGCGGAAGCCCGTTCGGGGCGTGCATCGTGAAAGACGGCGAGGTCGTCGCCTGCGCTCATAATGTGGTCTGGCAGACGACCGACATCACCGCGCATGCGGAAATACACTGCATTCGCGAAGCCTGCCTCAAACTCGGCGTCATCGACCTCCAGGGCAGTACCATCTACACGACCACCGAACCCTGCCCGATGTGCTTCTCGGCCATCCACTGGGCGCACTGCGGCCGTATCGTCTTCGGCACGTCCATCGCCGATGCCCAGGCGGCCGGCTTCCGCGAACTGACGATCTCCAGCGAGCAAATGAAGTCGCTAGGCGGCAGCGAGGTGGAAATCGAGGGCGGATTCCTTCGGGACGAATGCATGGCCGTTTTCGAGGCATTCAACGCCCGCCCCGACAAAGCGGTGTACTGAGAAAGGCTATGGGCTTGAGGCCATGAGCTACGAGCTTTATGCAATTTCTGACCCCTGACCCCTGACCCCTGATAAAGAATGCCGCTACCCCGCATCCCGTACGAATTTGAGGCGCTGCCCGAGGAAGAAATGCGCGCCCGCGCGGAGGCCTTCTACAAAAAAATGGAGGCACGCAGGTCCGTGCGCGACTTCTCGGATCGGCCGGTCCCCCGCGAGCTCATCGAGCGGGCCATTCAAACGGCTTCGACAGCGCCGAGTGGTGCTCACATACAGCCGTGGACGTTCGTAGCCGTCAGTGATCCCGAGCTAAAACTGCGCATCCGCGAAGCCGCCGAGGAAGAGGAGCGCACGAGCTACGGCGGACGGATGTCCGAGGAGTGGCTGGAGGCCCTCGAACCTATCGGGACGGACGCCAACAAACCCTTCCTCGAAACCGTGCCGTGGATTGTTGTGCTGTTCGCGCAGCGCTCGGGCTTTCGTGAGGACGGTTCGAAGCGAAAGCACTACTACGTGCAGGAGAGCTGTGGCATCGCAGCCGGGTTCTTCATCGCGGCCCTCCACGAGATGGGCCTGGCCACGCTCACGCACACACCGAGCCCGATGCGCTTCTTGAGCGAACTTCTCGAGCGCCCCTCAAACGAGGCGGCCTATATCCTTTTCCCGGTGGGTTATCCGGCTGACGGTACCGTCGTTCCAGATCTCCAACGCAAACCGTTGGAAGACGTAGTAATCTGGAAGTAGACGCCGGTGTCCGGCTATCGACGGCGTAGCGGGCGTACGTTTTGAGCCATCAGGCCCGCCTTGCCGCCGATCACGGCGAACTCAACGGCGTCGCCGGTAGTGAGCGCGGCCTCGGAGTGATGCACGCTGAACGGAATAAGATCGGCTTTACGGCCTAGCTGGACGAATCCGCGCCGGCGGCGGGTATCGAAGGAGGCAACGAATCCTTGCGTCATGACGATGTGGAGTCTGGGGGACAGGTTGTGGTGCGAAATGGCAACCGCAAACGAGGGTATCGGCGGAAGGATTCAGTTCCAAAATGGAGGTCTCGCGAAGAGTCTCCCCAAAGCGCGTGAAGGGTTAGAGGCGCGCTGTAATCCAGTCTGAGAGTTCGGCCAGAACCTCGTCGCGCTCCGGCTCATTCATCGTCTCGTGGAAGAGGCCATCGAAGAGGCGCAAGGACTTATCGGCCGACGGAGCCTCTGCGTAAAGCCACTTCGATCCGTTGGGATCGGTGATGCGGTCAGCCGTCCCGTGGAAGAGGTACAGCGGCATCGTAAATGCCTCGGGATGCTGCCTGACACGCTTCATCGCCTGAAGAGATTCGAAGCCCATGCGGGCGCGAATGCCCTTGTTGTTGGTTAGCGGATCGGCGAGGTACGCCTCCTGGACGGCCTTGTCCCGGGAGATGTGGTCGATCTCCAGCTTGCCCATCATGAGCCTCGGCGCCACGCGACTGATGATGCCCACAAGCTTCTGTTTGAGAGGGGAGAGGTCGGGAGGAATCTGGAGAGCAGGCGAGGAGAGGATGAGCGCGTGCAACTCCGGTCGGTGGTTTACAACGAAAAGTGAAGCAATCAACCCGCCGAGCGAATGGCCCATGAGGAACAGCGGCAGTCCGCTGGTTTGCTCACGGACGTTTCGAAAGACGATAGCGAGGTCGTCCACGTACTCGTCGAACGAATCCACATAGACACGCGGCCCCGGCGACTGGCCGTGGCCGCGATGGTCGTAGCTGTACACTGCGATTCCGTGCGCCACCAGGTGCGACGCCATGTAGGCGTACCGCCCGCTGTGCTCGTTGATGCCGTGAACGAGGAGGAGGGCGGCCCGGGAGGGCTCGTCCGGCTGCCACGTCTGTGTGAACAGCTGGAGGCCGTCGTGGGCCGAGAGGGAGCCGGTGGTGTGTTGCATAGCGGGATCAATCGTGGGGGGTGGAGTTTAACCAGCATCGTTCTCCATCGCCTATGACCGTTCTCGAATCTTCGCCGTCCCAGGATCACGTCCTCGATTTTATTGACCAAGGCGTGCGGACATTGCAAGATGCACAGCTGGAGCCGCGCTTCATTCTGGTTGGACCGGAGTCGTACACGAACTTGCGCGAAGCGATCTCCCTGCGCTTCGGGCGCAGCCCCGGCTTCTTCGAGCAGTACCAGTACCTCACCGTCGTCGTCGATCCTTTTCGCGGCGATACGGTTTGCGTTACCCCAGCGCCTCGGGAAGTAGCCGAAGGTATCCGGGGTGAGACCGTCTAACCCACCTCCCAAATCCACCCCAGCTATGAAAGCCACATGGAACGGCGCCGTCGTTGCCGAAAGCGACAATACCATCGTCATTGAAGGCAACCACTACTTCCCGCCGGATTCGCTAAACCGCGCCTACCTGGTGGAAAGCGACCACCACACGACGTGCCCGTGGAAGGGCTACGCCCACTGCGTTCACGTGGATGTAGACGGTTCGCGCGTAGTGAACGGCGGGAGGTTCTACCCTGACCCTAAGCCAGCCGCCTCAGAGATTAAGGACCACGTGGCGTTCTGGAAGGGCGTGGAGGTGGTGGGATAACGGCTGGCGGATTTGCGGCGCGCATTCGCTCCCCCAACAGAAAGTAATGGTTTCCGCCCGACTTAGGTAGTCGTGCGAGACCGCAACATGCGCTTGTTAGCAAGCCGACTTATAGTGGCAAGGTCTG
>JADFLK010000091.1 GCA_022564455.1 Bacteroidota bacterium | reverse complement strand
CTTCTCGGATCAGTCAGAAAGCCATCGGCCGATCGGGTACATCATTTTTCGGACCAGATTGCAAACTGGTTTCCGCTGGGATCTGTAAAATGAAACCTGCGGCCGCCCGGGAAGGAGAAAATAGGCTTCACGATCTCGCCACAGGCAGCTTCAACCTCAGAAACAGCCTTCTCCAGATCGTCCCGGTAGGACACGATCAGAACACTGCCTGCCTCCGTTGACACAACCTTGTCGGATTTGAAGAAGCCGCCGTCGAGCTTGCCATCGTTGAAACTGCAGTAGTCCGGGCCGTAGTCCTGGACCTCCCACCCGAACAGCTCCGAGAAGAACTCCGTTCCCGCCATGTCAGTCGCAGGAATCTCAATGTAGTTGATTGTGTTCTCGCGGTTCATGCCTGAGACAGCCTGCTCCGTCCGGCGGGATTGCGGGGAGCACGTAATTCAACAGCCTCCTAACTCTGCCGCCCGTACTGCGCGCGGGCAGTTGAAAAGAGTTGGAAGCGGCTTGCGTGTACGCCCTGCCGCTTCTTCTGTGACCGTCTGACGGCACTTCGGAGATCAGGCTGCGAATCGTGGACGGCAGGGACCTGACTTATTCGTCCGCTTGCACAATCAGCATGCAGTCCCCGTAGCTGTAGAACCGGTACCCCTCCTCCACGGCGTGTTGATAGGCTGTGAGCACGTTCTCTCTTCCCGCGAATGCGCTCACGAGAACGAGCAACGAGGATCGGGGAAGGTGGAAGTTGGTGAGGAGCGCGTCCACCACGCGAAACTGGTAGCCGGGTGTGATGGTCAGGTTGGTTTCGCCGGAAAAGGGTTGAACACGGCCCTGCTTGTCTGCTGCCGATTCGAGCGTCCGCGTTGAGGTGGTGCCCACAGCGATGACACGGCCGCCGCGTTCTCTGGCCGCGTTGATGGCCTCGGCGGCGGCTTCGGGCACGTCAATCCATTCCGAGGCCACCGTGTGGTTGCGGAGGTCGTCCACGCGGACGGGCTCGAACGTGCCGTACCCCACGTGGAGGGTCACTTCGGCGATGGTTGTGCTCTGGCCTCGAAGTTGGTTCAGAATATCCGGCGTGAAGTGAAGTCCGGCTGTGGGGGCAGCTACGGCGCCTTTCTCACGCGCGTAGACCGTCTGGTAACGTTCGCGGTCTGCGGGATCGGGCTCGTCGCGGCGGATGTACGGCGGAAGCGGCATGCGCCCTGCCCGCTCAATGAGGGCGTCGATCCGGCCTTCCCCCTCAAAGCGGACGCGGCGCCTGCCGTCGTCCAACACTTCGAGGACTTCCGCACGCAGTTCATCCCCGAAACGAACCCTCGCCCCCTTCCTGAGCTTGCTGCCTGGCCTTGCGAGGGCATCCCACACGCCGTCGCCGGCAGGACGAACCAGGAACAACTCGGCCTTCCCTCCACCCGGTTCGCGTTCGCCGACCAGCCTGGCCGGAAACACCTTCGTGTTGTTGAGGACAAGGACGTCCTCGGGCCGGATGTATTCCACGATGTCGCGGAAGATGCGGTCCTTGACTGCGCCTGAATCGCGATCCAGCACCAGCATCCGCGACTCGTCGCGCTTCTCGGTGGGATGCTGCGCAATCTGCGACTCCGGCAGATGGTAGTCGTAGCTCCCGATGCGAGTATCATCACCCTGGTCAATGGAAGTCTCTTTTGCTCTAACCATAGCCAACTGCTTCTGGAGCCGATCCTAACAATCTGCTGAGAGACCAGTTTACTGTCGCGACCGATATCACCGTGACAGTGTGCCTCAAAGACCCAGATGAATCGTCTCTTCGCCATTCTCCAGCCAGTTCACTGCGTAGCGCACCAGTTCGGGCATCGAACGAAGTCCGAGCTTTTCCTTCATACGGGAACGATACGAATCGACGGTTCGGGTCGAGAGATTCAGGCGCTCTGCAATGTCACGGCGGCTTAAGCCGCACCCCGTAAGTTCCAAAACTTCCATCTCGCGACGACTCAAAGTCATAACCTCGGCTTCGCCCTGGATTGAATTAGACGAGACCAAGTGGCCAAGGAGTAGATCGGCCGCCGAATCACTGATCGCGATCTCGCCGTCAAGCATGGTGGTTACGGCTTCCAACACGTGATCAGGTGAAGCCCATTTGGTCAAATACCCTTTCGCACCTGCGCGAAGTGCCGGGCCAACTGCATGCGCCTCGTCCCGTTTCGAGAGCACCAGTACTTTTATTCGAGGGTGCTTGACATGGAGCTCTCCGACCAGACCCAACCCGGATACACCGTGCGCGTCAATGCTAACGATGGCCACATCGGGCTTGTGCTCTTCAGCCAGGCTAAGCACTTCATCTGCATCGCCTGTCTCCGCACACACGACGAGGCCGTTCTGACCGTTTAGCGTGCAAAGAAGCCCTTCGCGAATCAGCGGATACTCGTCGAATATGAGAACGGTAGTATTGGAATCTTTGTTCATCGCGCGCCATTAACCGTGTTATGGTGCGCAAACATACGCATTCTCAAACAATTGCACAGCCAATGGCCATGCATCAAAGGAAGCCTATCCGATAGCTGAAGCATCTCCGGGATGCACAGATCAGACCGCTGAGGGCTAGACCAAGGCAGCGACGCGACTCAAAAGCTGACGCTGCGTGAGCTTCACTACATACTCGAGGATGGCTTGGTGCTGCTTCCTGTAGGCCTTGCTGGGTACCTCACCGATATGACGGCAAAGCGAAACTCTCAACGACTCTTGGGGTGCAGACGGATCCACGTAATTCATAACCAAAACGTCTTCTGCCGTCTTGAAGTAGGCCCGATAGAGAACCGGCGAAATGCCACGCCCCTTTACGTACAGCTCTTCCATGTTCTCCATCACTTCGTCCGTACAAGCCTCTACGTGCGCACGAACAACGCTGGAAAGATCCTTGGATTCGTAAGCCTCTTCTGGGTCGCACTCTTCCTCGACATCGGAAGCATGCAGACGTGTCAACACAGAACGCATGGCGAGAGCAACCTCTGTAACGGGTATACTAGGCGCGTACTGACCTTCGCTCCGCAAGATGTCGGCGACGACGTCCAGAACCGTATCTACGGTCACGTCGCCGGACAGCGCGTGATGAAGATGAATCTCCAGTAAATCCTGAGGCATCCACGGAAGGGCCCGCCCTTCCTTTTTAGCATCACTGAGTGTTAACACAGGCAAGCTTTGATCTCGATCCAACTCAAGTAAGCCGCCGCTGGCCACATGCCTTTTAATCGTTCGAATGATGCGTCCCAAAGAAGGGTCCAACTCGCGGTACCGCCGGAACAGCCCTTCATTTACTGCGCTGAACACGATGCGACGCAAAGCAATCTCCAATGCGGCTTCGTCATTCCCTTTGCGAGTCGGCGAATCAAAATAGCTCTCGAGCTGGACATAGCGCCCATCATCATCTCGCCTGAAGAGTTCGGCAACGCAGTCGAGTGCGAGATCCTCAAGCGATATCCCGAAGAGAGAGGTATCCAACCGCCCTGCATGCGACCTCCGTCGCAAATAGGCTGTGGCCAGTCGATGACACTTGTGAAGGAGTTGCCGGGAAGCTACAGCAGCAGGATTCTCGCGCAAAACGTCATCCAGGACCGCCGTCAACGGAGGAAAAGTTGATCCGTTCATCTTAGGGAAGGGAGTGAACGTGGAGAGGATGCTCGCACCCACGAGCGGTTTGCACCATCTATTCTATTCAGATCGGGTGATCATATTCTGATCGGGTGATCATGGCGATCCAGCTTTATCGGGCAGGATTCTGGAGCATGGTGGTTACGGCCTGCTAAGGAAGGAACGCACCGTACTTGAACATCTCATATTCAGTCGTCTCACTTTGTTACGAGATCATTACCAGGGTTGGGAGTGCTATCATACGCATTGGGTTTATACTGAGCGGCAGGCTCAACACCCTACCCGACTAGAGAAATGTCCTCTCACGCCGTCGGAATATTCCCTACACGACTTGCATTTCTCGGATGGCCCCGCGGGCACGAATTCGGGGTTCACGAAGCCCACCTTCTCACATTCGTCGACATTGCGGTGAGCTCAAATCGTGGCTACTCTCTTCCGCGTGTCTTCCTCTTTCACTTCAGCCTGTTCGTCCTCGCTGCCTCCTTAGTTGCCGTTGTCAGAGCCCTCCCCTTCTGGCCCCGGTACGAAACCTCCACCACACCCTTTTGTCATCCTCATCAGAAGAGCGTATCGAGCGACTCGTTCGATTCCCACTTACACTGAGCGCTCGGGAACGCAAAGAACTTGAATCACGGATAGCCTCATCGGCGTACGCTAGAGAACTGGCGACGTACTTTGAACGGTTCTACTTCGAAGTCGACGCGCTCGATTCGGCAACATTTGAGGAAGTGCCGCCGACAGTCGTCCTCAAACACGTGACCGCGGAATCAGCGCGCCAATCAATGCGTGACTGGCGGTTGGTGATGTACGTTCCCCAGGTCGTTCTCGGTATGGCAGCGATCGTTGCCACGATTCGAGGTAGTCTTGGTCCCATCTCCGCAGAGGCCCTTACGACGCCAATCCTCCTCTGTTTTTGCATCTACGTGGCGGCGGCGTTTCTTGGGGCTGCGGCAAACGGGACTTCCACACAGCAACTTCGCAGCCCTGCACCGGCCTGACGCAACTTTCTTTAGGGCTTGCCTACCGGGAGCAAGAGCATACAGGCTCCCGGAGCGACGCGAACTACCTGACAACGGCGAACGGCTTTACCATCCGCGTCCTGGCTCCGCGCACAAGAAGGAAATACATCCCTGGGGGAAGACCCGACACGTCGAAGCTATACCGACCCACAGCCTCTTCTTGTACCCAGGCGGACATCGCACTGTGGACGGTTCTCCCAAGAGCATCGACAACAATAAGGTCCATCCGACGATCCTGACCGTTTCGAATAGAGACGTGTGCTTGACGGCGAACCGGGTTGGGGAAAATCAGCAACTCAGGAAGCGGCGTTCCCGGCTGATCCTGTACAGATGTCGGGAGCGGAGGAACAGCCAGTTCGCTCAAAAAGGTCAGGCTTTCCCGTTCGTATTCTCCGCTCTCCGTGCATAGAGGTGGTCGGTCGTCGCAAGAATCGTATGTCACGTAAACGTCTATCGGGGGAACACCGGCCTCAAGTTCCAAGCTTGTGCTCCAGATACGATAGGCCAGTAATTCTCCGGTAACAAAGCCGTCGACCTCGGGCGTGATCGGATCGTCGCCCCAGGCAGTTAGCGCGAGGTTGGTGCTGTCGTCAACCCACAGGACTACTCCCGCGCACGTGCCGGAGGGAGTGAAGACAGCAATTTCATCCCCAGGCTCGAGCGGTTCACCGAAGAAATTGGGTTCGATGGCGGCCTCTATGACGATCGTGGCGCTTTCTCCCGTATTGAAAGCACAATCTGTGAAATGCTCTTGGGCATGAAGCGTGCCACCGAAGAGTACTGCAAGGAGCATTACAGGTATCTGCCACGTAATATGTACTCTGCACATAGTCTTCTCCCCCGGGCATTGGAAGCCTGAAATCGTGACTATGTTAAGTATCGCGAAATTTGATTAAGATATCAATTACGATTTAATATAGTCTGACTATTGCTACCATGTAGCCTAATATTGCTCGTGATCTACGAGCAGATCCGCCTACCGCGCAAGTGTCATGCGCCCGGTATGAATTTGGTGGTTTGCTCGCAAGCGGTAGAAGTAGGTGCCGCTTGCCATCCGTGAGCCATCGAACTCTGTTTGATAGGAACCGGCTTCCTGCGTCTTCGCAACAAGTGTGGCCACCAAGCGCCCCAGTACGTCAATAACCTGAATCTCTACGTCGGCGGTGTCGTTGAGGGAATATGCAATCGTGGTAGTCCGAGTGAACGGATTCGGATAGCTTGTTGCCGCTAGCTCGAAGGTGCCGGGGAGCTCTGCTACCTCTTCTTCGCCGGCGGCATCAAGTAAGGCTAGCCAAAGGGCATCCTTCTGGTACGTGAGCGGCATGGACGCCTCCGACCCACCCAGAAGATCGAGTAGGTTCTGAATTCCGTAATTGTCAATCTCTCGACCATCAGTTCCAAGAATAAACACATCCAGTTCGTCACCCGGCGAAGCACCCTGGGCTGCACTCGGATTCGGTGTATCGTCTCCCAGGATGGAAAGCACGGCGATACCATTCCGCACGACAGCCTCTCCCACTAGTTCATTTTCGTCCGTTCTCACGCCTACCAAATATCCTTCGAGTTCGTCCGCCACTTGTAGAACAAGGGTTGCCGTGTTCCCGACCGCATATCCGCCAAACAAAAAGGAGGTCGGCGGAGACGAACCAACAAGAATACCGGCGCCGGCGGGTTTCACGCTGCGCAGAGCCAGAGATTGACTTCGGCCGTTCGCTGCAATCGGAGAACCACCCTTGAACCCGCCTTCATTCGGGGGATAAAGAAGCGTGCAGTCTTCAGACACGTAAATCTTGTACCCTTGGCCAGGAAGCAAGTCTCCGATCTGATCGATCTCCGGCTCTGTCATATAAATCCGACCGAATGCGTCTTTTAGAACGACGAGTTCATCAGACACGGTGGCCAGAGCCTCCGAGACGGGCATGGGCGACTCCCTCAGATAGGCTATCTGATTCCATCCTTCGCCCAGCTGGATAGGAGACGTCGTCGGCTCGAGTGGTATGCCCATAATTTCAAGGGTGACCGCGTCCGTTACATAGACCTGGTACCCCTCTCCCATTCCCCAGGCGCCGATGTCATCAATCCCTGACTCCGGAATGAACACGTTTCCGTCACCATCCCGCACCATGACAACCACATCAATGATCTCCGCGAACACGGAGGCCATTGCAGGATCATAGGGCTCGATGTACGTAGAGATCATGTTCCAGCCCGGAAGTAGGGGTATGAACTGAATGTTTTCACCAGTCTCCTCGACAACGGTCACGGCGACAGGCGTAGACTCGCCTTCCGCGCCGTTTTCATCGATAGCCTTTGCGAAAAGCACATAGGTGCCTGGCTGAACGTCGGTCCACGAGGCGGTATACGGAGGCGCGGTATCCGTACCTACGAGAGTCTCCCCGGAATAGAATTCGACCCGGTCGATGGGTGCTTCGCCGGGGGTTGCGTCGGCAGCAAACGAAATGGTGGCAGGGGCGATGAACACTTGACCATTGAAAGGCTGCGTCAACGTAACGGTTGGAGGAGCTGTACCTGTCGTAACAGACACCATAATCGGAAATGAGGGCCCTTCCAGACCGTCGGTATCAAATGCACTGGCCGTCAAATCGTATGTGCCTACTTCCACGTCGGATACCAAAGCCGTGTACGGTGAACTTGTGTCGGTACCGACGAGTGTGCCGTCTAGGTAGAACTCAACGCGGTCTATCTGGGCGTCACCCTGGTCTACCTCGGCCTCCATGGCAATTGAAGCAGGTGCAGTGAACACCTCCCCGTTGGTGGGCTGAATGAGCGACGTCTCGGGCGGACTGCCGCCACTGTAAAACCACTGCTCCCAGTTGCCGAGCGGCCACATCGACTCGCCCCACTCCGCAATATCGTTGATCAGGGATGCGCGCGTACCCCAGGCCTGCAGCAGCGGCAGTAGTCTGTACGTATTGTCAGCCCATGTGTAGACCTCAAAGAGGTATCCGTTACCAGGGTACGGGGTTGGCGTGTAAGATGGTAATTCATAATCTCTGTCATCAGACCTCACCCACTCACCGACTGGAACCGATGCCCTGAATTCGAACAATTCACCCCGAAACTCCTCCGTAGCCGCCCTTGCCAAAGCTTCGTCAACGGCTATGCTACCCTCCCACCAGCTTCCATCAGGCGACGCGGACCGTCCAAACATCTTGAAAAAGCTGTTTGCAAGGGGATATTGCGCACATTGGCAGCCCATTCCCCCGAGCCCTGTAGTGCGCATCATCCAGTAATTATTATGCGTTTGCACCGCATAGACATTCGAGCGGAGACGCCTCCAGAAGTTTAACACGCCGGA
>JADFLK010000090.1 GCA_022564455.1 Bacteroidota bacterium | reverse complement strand
GGCCGGCTCAGCCGTGTTGCCCCCCGAAACGGACCTCGACAGCCAGTTTGAGGCCACAGTAGTGGATTTGTTGACGGATGCAGACCGCCGCGCCGTCATGCGCGAGGCCGCGCTCGAAATCGCTCGCCCCGACGCGGCTCGCACCATTGCAGATCGCGTTGTGGAGTTGGCGGAAACTCACGGAGGCACGGCATGAGCGCGTCTCCACGCCTGTTACGCTCGGCGCCCCCGATGGGCCGCATTCGGAACGTCCACATGGTGGGCATCGGCGGAATCGGTATGTCGTCGATTGCTGAAGTGCTGATGGCGCGCGGGCACACCGTTACCGGCTCGGATCTGCGGAAGAGCGAGGTCACCGATCATCTCGAAAGCCTCGGCGCCGTGGTGTACGAAGGACACGCGGCGGCGAACGTGCAGGAGGCCGACGTGGTGGTGTACTCCTCGGCCGTGCGCGCCGACGAGAACCCGGAGACCGTCGAGGCGCGCCGGCTGCACATTCCCATTATCAAGCGCTCCGAGATGCTCGGCGAGTTGATGCGGATGAAGTTTGGCATCGGTGTGGCGGGCACACACGGTAAAACCACGACCACCACCATGGTTGGCCTCGTAGCGCAAGAATCAGGGTTCGACCCCACGATTATCGTGGGTGGTAAAGTGGCCGTATTTGGCTCTAATGCTGTTTCTGGTTTGGGGGACGTCATCGTAATCGAAGCCGATGAATACGACCGCACGTTCCTCAAGCTGACGCCTTCCCTTGCGCTCATCACCAACATTGAAGCCGAGCATCTCGACATCTACGAGGATCTCGACGACATCAAGCAGGCGTTTACGCAGTATGCTAACTCGGTGCCCTTCTTCGGTGCGGCGATTGTTTGTCTGGACGATCCGAACGTGCGCGACATTCTGAGTGACATCCACCGCCGCGTGCTGACGTACGGTACGAGCAGACAGGCAGAAATCCGCGCGGAAAACATCGAACAGGTAGGTGCCTCCATGCACTTCGACGTCTTCCGTGGCAACGACCGGCTCGGTGGCGCGATGCTGCACGCGCCCGGGGTTCACAATGTTCTCAATGCGCTGGGAGCCGTCGCCGTCGGGCTGGAACTCGACGTGCCCTTCGAGACTATCGTTCAGGGCCTGGCGATGTACTCCGGCGTGGACCGCCGCTTCCAGATCCGGGGCGAGGCAGGTGGTGTGATTGTGGTTGACGACTACGCGCATCACCCAACAGAAATCATCGTGACGCTGGACGCCGCCACAGCCGGATGGCCCTCGCGCCGGATCGTAGCCGTCTTCCAGCCGCATCTCTATTCTCGCACGGCCCACCTCGCCGACGACTTCGCCCGCGCGTTCGTCAACGCCGATGTGCTGGTGCTCACGGACATCTACGGAGCACGGGAGGCTCCCATTGAAGGGGTGGATGGGGCCATGCTGGCCGAGCTCGCCGAGCAGAACGGCCACCGCGCGGTGCACTACGTGGAGGACAAAACCGAACTCCCCGCCTTTCTGCTCGGCCTCGTCGAGCCCGGCGACCTCGTGATAACGATGGGCGCGGGCGACATCTGGCGGCAAGGCAAGGCGTTTTTCGAACAGCTCGTTGAGCGCAACGCGGAGGTGGCCTCCTGATGGCACGTGAGACGAAAAAGCAGCGCAGGCGCCGCCGCATCCTCCGCCGGATGATTCTGGGTGGGATGGTGCTGACGGTCGTAATGATCGCGTTTATGGCGTGGTCGTGGCATCGGAGCGTGCCGATGAAGCGCGTGGTCGTCTCGGGTGCAGTCCACGCGGATTCGTCCGAAGTGGTGCGCTATGCCGCGCTCGACAGCGACTCCGTGGGGCTCTTCGCCATCGAATCCGACGTGCTCGTGGATCGTGTCCGCCGGACGCCGTGGGTCCGTGATGCGGTCATTCGCCGCCGCCCGTCGGGTACGCTTTCCATTCGGGTGGAGGAGCGCGAGCCGGTTGTGCTCGTTGTTCGGGCAGATGGCCGTCCTGGGCACTACCTCGACGCCGAGGGCTACGCGATGCCGCTGGTTCCGGGCGCTGTTTACGACGTGCCGCTTCTTCGCGGCCGGGTGCCTGAATACCACCCCACGCAGCCCATCCAGAGCGTGTCCGTGCGCGAGTTGCTCCAGGCTCTCGCCGAAGCCGATCTGGAGACGGACGCCCTCATTTCCGAAATAACACTTGCCGCCGGAGGCGACGCCGTCCTGCGCACCAGCCCCGGCGGCGGGCACGGATCGGTCTCCGTGCGGCTCGGCATCGGCAACTACGGCGAGAAGCTGAGCCGCCTCCACGCCTTCTGGCATCAGGCCGTCCTCACCCGCCCCGAACTCACCTTTCGCATTATCGACCTCCGCTTCGACGGGCAGATCGTAACCCGCGAAGACAGCACCTCCATTTCTAACTAAAACAAGCACCCCTTAACCCCTACCGCCATGAACGAAAGCGAAAACATCGTCGTGGGCGTCGACATCGGTACCACGAAAATATGTGCCGTGGTGGCCTCTGCCGACGAGCACGAACGCATTAACATCCTGGGTGTCGGCGTAGCCGAGTCCGATGGCCTCAACCGGGGCGTTGTCGTCAACATCGACAAGACGGTTGAGGCAGTGAAAAGAGCAATTAGCGAGGCCGAACATGCGGCCGGCGTGGAGACGCAGTCCGTTGTCGTCGGCATTGCGGGCGATCACATCCAGAGCTTCCAGAGCCGGGGTGTGATCACGGTTTCCGGCCGCGACGGCGAGATCACGCAGGGTGATGTTCGCCGGTTGCTGGAGGACACGCGCCACGTGGCCATGCCCGCCGATCGTGAGATCCTCCACGTACTCCCGCAGGAGTTCATCGTGGACGGGCAGGATGGCGTCGCCGACCCGATTGGCATGAGCGGCGTTCGCCTCGAAGCAAATGTCCACATCATCACGGGTCTTGTATCGGCAGCGAAGAACGTCTATCGGTGCATCGAGAAAGCAGGCTACGAGGTGGCGGACATCGTCCTCGAACCGCTCGCATCTTCGCACGCCGTGCTCCATCCGGACGAGAAGGAAGTGGGCGTGGCGCTGATCGACATCGGTGGGGGCACGACGGACATCGCCGTTTTTGAAGACAAGACGATCCGCCATACCGCAGTTATCGCTGTAGCCGGGAACAGGGTTACGGACGACATCCGAAAGGGCCTCGGTGTCCTCCAGGACCAGGCCGAGCGCCTCAAGCGGCAGTTTGGCACCGCTCTCGTGGACCAGGTCACGGAAGACCAGGAAATCACTATTCCGGGGATCGGGGGCCGTCCCGAGAAAACCATTGGCCGGAGCACGCTTGCCCAGATCATCCAGCCTCGCATGGAGGAGATCCTCGAAATTGTGGGGATCGAAATAAAGCGGAGCGGCTACGGCCGGCACCTTTCGACGGGCGTCGTGCTTACGGGCGGCGGCTCGCTGATCCCGGGTACCGCCGAGCTGGCCTCCGAAATCCTCGGCCTCGAAGCCCGTATAGGCCGCTCGCTCGGTCTTTCCGGCGGGCTCGTCGAGGAGGTTTCCGACCCGCAATTTGCAACCAGTGTCGGCCTTGTGCTCCACGGGTTGCGGAGGGGCAGCGCAGGCGCATCGCTCCTGACTTCCGAGTTCGGGACCGCCGGTGCGGCAGGAGACGGGTTTGCCGGTTCGGCGGACAACCTGGTCAACAAAATCACCGGCCGCATGCGCAGTTGGTTCGACGAACTCTAAACCACGCATCCTTCACTTCTCACATTCCGTGAACTCTGCAGCCCGAACATCGAGCCGTTTCCAAACGACCTCAAAGGGCTGCGTTGTCCCGGATCAACACGCTCACATCCCTGGCGAAACCACCTGAAACGAGAAAGCCCATGAAAGACTTCACCAACCTCTTTTCATTTGACGATGCTGCCCAGGAGTCAGCCACCATCCTCGTTGTAGGCGTGGGTGGAGGGGGCGGCAATGCCATCAACAACATGCTTGCAAAAGGCATTGAGGGCGTCGAGTTCGTCGCCGTGAATACCGATTCGCAGGCGTTGCAGGTCAACGACTCTCCCATCAAGATCCAGATTGGCCGCGATCTGACCAAGGGCCTCGGCGCCGGCGCGCGCCCATCCGTGGGCGCCGATGCCGCCATGGAAAACCATCGCGAGATCGAGGCTGCCCTCGAAGGTAGCGATATGGTTTTCATCACGGCCGGCATGGGTGGAGGCACCGGCACTGGCGCCGCACCTATCGTTGCCGAGTTGGCGAGGAAGATGGGTATCCTAACCGTTGCTGTCGTTACCATGCCGTTCGATTGCGAGGGGCGCAAACGGCTTCGCACCGCCGAGCAGGGTGTCGACCATTTGCGTGATTCTGTCGATACCCTCATCGTCATCCCCAACGAGCGCCTGCTCGATATTGCGGACGACGACACGACGGTAATGGAGGCCTTCCTCCTCGCAGACGACGTGCTCTACAACGCCACGCGTGGCATATCTGACCTGATTACGGTACACGGCCTCATCAATCTCGACTTCGCCGACGTGCGAACGACGATGGTCGACGGGGGCACAGCTCTGATGGGATCGGCTACTGCCACCGGTGACAAGCGTTCCGAGACGGCCGCCCAGGAGGCCATCTCCAGTCCACTGCTGGGCGGCGTTTCGATCAAGGGTGCTCGTAATCTGCTCGTAAACATTACTGCCGGGCCCAGCCTCGGGATTCGGGAGGCAACGCAGGCCACACACGTCATCCAGCAGGAGGCCGGTGAGGACGCCGAGGTGATCTTCGGTACCGTTATCGACCCGACGATGGACGAGGAAATCCGCGTAACCGTCATTGCTACCGGCTTCGACCGGGTTGCGGACGTAAGGTCGTCAGGCGATGGGTTCCGCAAACACGCCACGCTTGAAAACATCCCTTCGCGGGTAGATTACAAGGGCGAGGATTCGCTCAAGAACCTCGACACCCCCGCCTTCGAGCGCCGGCCTCCCGTGGCGGTAGACTCGAGCAGCGTGCGGGTGATCGAAGAGACTCGCTCGGTTGAGGGCGCTGCAGTGGGTGCCACAGAAGAGGAGCCACGTCCCGCCAACGTCCTGCATCTCCGCGGCGAGTTCATGCAGGACGGCGAGGAGCGTATCCGCAAGGAGGATACCGACATACCTGCTTTTTTGCGGAAGATGATGGATTGAAAGGGATCGCACCGATTGTGTAAGCCCCGCCGCATGGCGGGGTGACACGCTCTGTCACCATGCGGGGCTACACTGTCCCCAACAACGTCCAAGGATCCCCCCGGACAACTCCGCCAGGGTTGTCCAAGAGGCCCTGCCGCTGTTCTGCCGCGGCAGGGCCTCGTGCTTTGTTCGAGACCGGTGATAGTGCAATTAGGAATGTTCGGGTTTGTTTTCTCATTGTGAGACAAAGCGGCGTGGTCTATATTAGAATGTTCAAACAGCCGTCTGGTTGTCAATTTCGGTTACCACCATGCTCCCTTGCAGATGAAAAACGTCTACTGCGGCAGTGTTGGCGCTATGCTGGCTCTGCTCATTTTACTTGCGAGTACCGTGTCGGCTCAGACTACTGTAAGCGGCACTGTTACTGACGCCGCCTCCGGGGAAACGCTCCCCGGTGTTAACGTGCTTGCGCAAAATACAACGGTCGGTGCGACGACCAACCTGGACGGTGTCTATACCATTTCTCTTCCAGCCGGTGCCGGAACGTTGGTCTTCTCGTTCGTAGGTTACAGGACACGTGAGATCGACGTGTCGCCCGGCGCCACCACGCTCGACGTACAACTCCGGGAGGACATCCTTGGCCTCGATGAGGTCGTAGTCTCCGGCTTGGCTTCGTCAATAGCCCGTTCGAATCTGGCGAACTCGGTCGAAACGATCTCGGCGCGTGAGTTTGCAGGCATTTCGACTAACCAAACGCTGGATGGTGCGCTAAATGGTAAGATCACAGGCGCCGTCGTCACGTCGTACTCCGGCGCGCCGGGTGGAGGTCTCAGCATCAGACTCCGTGGCATCACCACGATTAACGGCAGCGCCCAGCCTCTCTTTATTCTGGATGGCGTGATCATCTCGAACGCCGCGATTCAAAGTGGTGTCAATGCGGTTACCGCAGCGGCGGCGGCGGGAAGCTCGGCTCAGCAGGACCAGCCCGTAAACCGCTTGGCCGATCTGACGCCCGATGACATTGAAACCATCGAGATCCTAAAGGGGCCGAGCGCCGCCGCCATCTATGGCGCACGCGCATCCAACGGCGTCGTCATCATCACGACGAAGAGGGGCCGCGCGGGCACGGGTGTTGAGTTCAACGTGGCGCAGTCACTCGGCTTTGCCACGATCTCCAACCGGTTGGGAGTGCGCCAGTTTACGGCTGCAACGGCCGAAGAGCAGTTTGGTGAGACTGGACTCGCACTTTTTAATCAGGCAGGTGGCCGGGTTATTGACTATGAGGACGAACTTTACGGTCATGTCGGCCGCCTTTCGACGACGAGGATCAGCGCGGCAGGGGGCAACGAGAGCACGACCTTTTACGTCTCTGGTGTGATCAAGGACGACGAAGGAATCGTAGAACGGACAGGCTATCAGAAGCAGTCGGGCCGTGTCAACATATCGCATCGCTTCTCAAACCGAGCGAGCGTGGACGTGAGTACGAACTACATTCACTCGATCGCTCGTCGCGGCTTAACCGGCAACGACAACACCGGCACGACGTTTGGCGTCTCTCTCGCCGCGACGCCCGGCTTCGTTGACCTGAGGCCGGATGCGAACGGCGTCTACCCGGACCACCCGTTCAATCCCTCGAATCCGCTTCAGGTCAGAGATCTTGCCGACATCGACGAGACGACGAACCGCTTTATCGGTTCGACGCGATTTACGTACAACCTCCTCCAGCGAGACAACCAAACTCTTCAGGTGATCGGTGAGGGCGGGCTGGATTATTTTGGCCTCGACCAGTCCTCTGTGTTTCCGCGCGGGCTCCAGTTCTATCAGGGCCAGGATCTGCCTGGCCAGACCATCCAGGGTCGGACGACCAACTTGAATACGAACCTGCGCGGCTTGTTCGTCCACTCGCTCAACTTGCCGAACAGCAACCTGTTCTTCAGCACACAGGGTGGCTTCACCTATTTCAGCCAGGATCTGGACCGGAACACGACCGTGGCTTCTGGGCTTTTATCCGGACAAACGAATGTGGACCAGGCGGCCTCGCTTCAGACCGATCAGTTCCAGCTCTTCCAGGATGATCGTGCTCTCTTCGCCCAGGAGGAAATAAACTGGGCCAGCCGAATTATCGGCACGGTGGGTGTGCGTACTGAGCGCTCTTCGCTTAACGGCGATGTGGACAAATACTACACGTATCCGAAAGCGTCCGTCGCGATCAACCTGACGAACTTCGACTTCTGGAACGTATCCGCGGTAGATCTTCTGAAGTTCCGTCTGATCCAGATCCGGGTCCAGTTGACCGATCATTCGATTCAGATAAAAGTCCCCTAAGTTCTCGTACCGTTGTTCTTCGCTCACCTTCGTCCCTCATGTTGACCTGAATGATTTGAGTGATCTGAGTGAATAGCACCCCCACATCTTCGACCGTCATCAGATATTTCATCGCCACGATGTGACGCCGTTCGAGTGAGACGATCCGGGAGAGCCTGTCCATGTGTTCCCCGATTTCAGCCCAGGCTTCCCTCGCCTTGAATCCGCTTTCAATAACCCGTTCGATGTTGCCCACTGCCGCGGTCAGCCCTGCCACATCACCGCGACCTCGGGCCCTTCTACCACCGCCCACCCTTTGAACCGGAAAGCCGAATCACGCTCTTCGACCGGATGCGCCTGCACTACGTCGCCTTCTCGCGGCCCCAGAAGGTGCTGGTCCTCACTGCGCACTCCCCCCCCAAGGACCACTTCGCGCCCATCTGGCAGGATCTTCCGCAATGGCCCTACGTGGAGAAGGACCTCCTGGCGGCACAGCGTTTCGCATTACGCC
>JADFLK010000089.1 GCA_022564455.1 Bacteroidota bacterium | reverse complement strand
CGGACTTCTACTACGACGAAAACAGCCGGAATATGGCCGATACCTACCGGCGGGTCTTCGCATCCGCCGCCGCCGAAATAGCGCGCCAGGGCCACCGTGAAGAAGCACGGGCACTGCTCGAGCGCTTGAGGGAAGAAGTCCCGCCCGAGGTGATCCCCGAAAGTTTTCTCTCGCTCATTCTTACGGCAGAGGCTTACCGAAGCGTGACGGACATGGCTTCTGCGCTTGCAACCCTCCGTAGAGCTGAAGATTTCGCCATCACGGAGACCGTGCGTGCGTCCGCAAACTCGTCCCGCGGATCTACCGAGAGCGCGACTCAGTTTGTTAGGTTCCTCACATCGACGTACGCAGATATGGATGCCTTCGATGCGATGTCGGCATTCTATGACCGGTTGGCCGAGGCTACCGATGACCCGGCATTCCGAATATCTCCGGAGCTACTCCGTAGGCAAGTGGGATCCCCACCGGAAGATCCGGGCTCGGAACCGGCCGGGGGATGATCGTCTCTGTTGCCCGCATAATCGTACCTTTGTCAAACATGGCCTACAGCTTTTCCGATACCGATTTTGAGCGCATTACCGAAGCGCTCGGCGTGCCCGTCGAGCGCGAGGGAGCGACCGTTCGGTTTTCGCTGAAGCACGAGGAGAGCGGACGGCGGCTGGCCCTGGAGATTACCTCCGAAATCGCCCTGCCGGACGGTATTGGGCCCGCAGCGACGACGACTCTGATCTCGGTGTATGGCGCCGACGCGTTCCTCCAACTGCACAACTGTACGGGCATGATGGCCTCCGAGGAGTTGGGGGAAGTCATCTTTTTTGCCCGGCAAAACGACCGCGTGAACGGCCTCGTGGTGGAACGGATGGCGGGATGCTCGCTCTACGCCAACGTCTCCGAAAAGCTGCTCTCGGCCGATTTTACGAAGCTTCCGGGCGAAATCATGATGAGCGCCGTTGCCCTATCGATGAGCGAGCCCCTGTTTGAATGATGGTGGGCGTCTCGCCGACAGCCGACGACCGACCTCCGACCGCAGAGACGATCACGGTGCATCAGGCCAATCCGTCGCGCACCCTTGATGAGGATGCTTTGCGAGCAGTTCTTGTGCTGACCGCCGATGGCGAGGGATTTGCGATCCAGGATTTGAGCATTGTGCTGGCCGACCACGCCACGGTCCACGCCCTCAACCGCGAGTGGCTCGGCCATGACTACGAGACGGATGTGGTCTCCTTCCCACTCGACAAGGCGGCCCTTGCCGACCGACGCATCGACGGAGAGATTTACGTGGACCTGGACACGGCAGCCGAGCGTGCTCCCGACTTCAGCGCCTCGTTCGACGAAGAGGCGCTGAGGTACGTACTCCACGGCCTGCTCCACCTGATGGGCCACGACGACGCAACCGAGGGACAACGCTCCGCCATGCGTGCACTGGAGGATCGTTATCTGGACATGGCCACCTGATGGCGATCAACTTTTTTTGCTGATTGCTTGCATCCTTGGAATCGTTCTTCCATTAAGGGAGTATGAAGAAGCCCGGATGCCGCACACCAGGCTCCGGGCAAGAATTCCCCTGCACATACACCTCACTTCAACGCATGGAGGGCTGCCTATGCAAACCCGGATCACCGCTCGCCACTTTGATGCATCACTTGGCCTGCGGACCCACGTCGAAGAGTCGCTTGCAAAACTGGAGCGCTTCTACGACCGCATCTACGATGCACACGTGATCCTTGAAGACAATCCATCACCGGAAGCCGATAAACGCGCCGAAATTGCGCTCAACGTCTACCGGCGGACGCTCACGGCCAGCGATACAGCACCGTCGCACAGGGCAGCCGTTGACGGCTGCGTGCGGCAACTGAAACGCCAGGTCGTGCGCTACAAAGACAAGTTGCGAGACAAGAAGGGTACGGGTGCCCCCCGCCCCTGAATCGGTTTCGGAACTACCATGAAGCGCCTCCGGTCACTATGATCGGAGGCGCTTCATTTTCCCTCTTCGGCAGATGACTTGATGAAGGCTAATAACCGCCACTATCGAACAATCTGGGCGACTTCGGACGATGAAGTCGTCGAAATCATTGACCAGCGCTGGCTCCCGCATCGGTTTGAGACGGAACAGATTGCTACGTACTCCGAGATGGCTACGGCCATTCGCGACATGCACATCCGAGGCGCCGGAGCCATTGGGGCAGCGGCAGGATTCGGGATGTATCTGGCCGTGGTTTCATCCAGCGAATCGTCCGTTGAGGAAACGATTGAACAAGCTGCTGCTGAATTAAAGGCGTCACGGCCCACGGCGATAAATCTTGAGTGGGCCGTCGACCGGCAACTCCTCGCTCTAGCGCTTGGAGACACGCTCCGCGAGAAGAAAGAAATAGCGTTTCACCAGGCCCAGGCGATTGCCGACGAAGACGTGGAAGCCTGTCGCCGAATCGGCGAGCACGGACTCAAACTTATTCAGGCAGTGGCTAAGACAAAACAAGGCGGACGCGTGAACATCCTTACCCACTGCAATGCGGGCTGGCTCGCGTTTGTTGACTACGGAACGGCAACAGCTCCCATTTATGCAGCGCACGACGTGGGCATCGACGTCCACGTATGGGTAGACGAGACGCGCCCCAGAAATCAGGGAGCAAGACTCACGGCCTGGGAGCTGGGCCAACACGGGGTGCCGTACACGGTTATTACCGACAATTCGGGTGGCCACTTGATGCAGCGCGGCATGGTGGATATGGTGATCGTTGGAAGCGACCGAACCTCCGTTACGGGATTCGTAACCAACAAGATCGGAACCTATCTGAAAGCACTCGCCGCGAAGGACAACGATGTCCCGTTTTACGTTGCACTCCCGTCCACGACCTTCGATTGGACTATGCGAGACGGCCTTGCCGAATCGCCCATAGAAGAGCGGCACGGAGATGAGGTAAAGTTTGCGCAGGGCCTCATCGAAGGCGACATCAAAAGCGTGTTGCTGACACCTAAAGACAGCCAGGCCATTAATTTTGCCTTTGATGTCACACCACCACACCTGGTCACTGGGCTCATTACGGAACGTGGAGTCATACCTCCGAATGAAACGGATATCCTGAACGTCTATCCAGAGAAGCGCTAAGGCCGAACGCTCCATGCGAGACGAAGGGACCATCAAGTTTGACTGCGAGTGGATCGACGGTCCTGCGCCTGGGTGGCACAAAATCCGAACGCTTAATGAGTGGCGCCAGTTGATGTACGAGGCAGGACTTATTGGGGCATATAGCGACGGCATTGGGTTCGGCAATATCAGCATTCGGGATACACCGGCACACGAGTTCATCATCACGGGTTCGGCGACCGGGGGCCTGCGAGAACTTGGCCCCGAGCACTTTACGCACGTTCTGGATTATGACTTCGACGAGAACCGCGTTCGCTGCCGGGGTCCGATCGAGGCCTCTTCAGAATCGCTGACGCACGCTTCTTTTTATGAAGCCTCTAGAGGCATCAACGCCGTCATCCACGTTCATCATGCGGAACTCTGGCACACCTACCTCAACAAGCTCCCCACAACCTCGCCGGACGTTGCCTACGGCACACCGGAAATGGCTCGCGAGGTGTTTCGACTTCTGAAGGAGAACACCCGCCCCGCCAAACAACTTGTCGTGATGGGCGGACACGAAGACGGGGTCATGGCGTACGGCAACAGTCTCGGCCATGCGGCCTCCATTCTGCTCAACTGCTGCGATCGGATGTTTCGAAAGGCATAGCCTCTCCCTCATGCTCTTCGTCCTCGACCTGCTCGGCACGTTCGTTTTCGCGCTTTCCGGCGCGTTCAGGGGGCGGAAGCACGAACTCGACTGGCTGGGCGTGACGGTGCTGGCTGTGCTCACCGGTGTGAGCGGCGACGGCGTCCGCAACGTGTGGTCCGCGAACTGCCGGCTATACTCTACAAGGGGTTCTACACGACGGCGGCCATAGTTGGGGCGCTCGTGCTGCTCGAACTGCACGCCCTGAGGCTCCCCGAATCGGTGCAGCTCGGAGCAGCGGCCATAGCCTGCCCGGCCCTCCGCTTCTACGCCCTCGTCAAGAACGTCAACCTGCCGAAGGCGGAACATCTACCGGATTCGCCGGGGGAGGCAGCTAGCGGGAGCAGAAACTGAGTACGTTATTGGTTCCTCCAGTAGATAGTTGCCATGGCAGCAGTCGACGAGCCCGTGCATATTGTTGAATACCGCAGTCGTTGGCCTGAATGGTTCACGTCGGAACGCGAGCGTATTGCTACAGCATCTGCGGTGCCGGTAACGCAATGTGAGCATATTGGCAGTACCGCGGTGCCTGGCCTTGTGTCCAAACCAATCATCGACATCATGCTAGGTGTCGCGTCGTATCCACCGCAAAACACCTTGGTCGAATCACTAGTCGATCTCGGGTACGAGTTTCTTGGGGAAGCAGACGTGCCCGAACGACTGTACTTCAGGTTGCGTGGCACACAGAGCTATAACGTGCATGTAGTGCAGATAGGCGGTACTCATTGGATAAGCAACATTGCCCTACGCAACTACCTTCGCACCGATGAATCCGCGCGTAATCGCTACGCTACGACGAAGCGATCCGCTATTGCATCAGGCGCAACTACGCTCCTGGCCTATTCGGAGGCAAAAGCTCGAATACTCGCCACTCTACTCCAAGAGGCTCTTGCTCAAGATGCTGAAACGTAGCCCTTATGCCGAGCGATGGATCACTTGTAGATGGGGCGCTCTCACGGCCACAGGGGGCGGCGTCATCCGCGACATGCTCGTCCGCGAGCTTCCGGCCATTCTCTACAAAGGGTTCTACACGACGGCCGCCATCGTGGGAGCGCTCGTATTACTCGGGCTGCACGCCCTCGGCCTTCCCGAACCTGTACAGCTGGGAGCGGCTGCTGTGGCCTGCTCGGCGCTCCTCTTTTATGCCCTCGTCAAGAACGTCAACCTGCCGAAGGCACAGCGGCTACAGGAGCCGCCGGAGGAGATGACCGGCGGAAAAGGAGGCTGAAGCCTACGACCCGGACGTACGCTGGTCACCAGTCCTGTCGAAGACAGAAAACACCTGCCGAAGGGAAGCTAGCAAGTGGGCACGATCACGCCTTCATTTCCAGACTCCACAACCTCGCGCCCTTCCGCAGAAGGTAGAGGCTCAGTACAATTGTCAACAGTAGGAGGATTGGCTTGCTCGGCTGAAGAGAGAACAAGAAAGCATCCACCACCACATGCACGTACATCGCCACCTCCATAATGCGCATCACCGCCGCTACCGCGAGCCGTACCAATGCTTCTGTAGTGAGCACAGCACCGAACAACCCTTCTAGAAACGGCACCGTCGACCGCGTGAGTTCGTACGACGGCCGATTGGCAGCCAACGACTGACCCGGCCAAGCAACGGCGAGCATAGGTACGAGGAGTTTCGTTGCTCCGCTCATAAGAGGCTTTTGAAATACGTCATCCTACCTGCGACGGCGCCTCTCGGCCGATCTCTTCGTTGCCCCGCAGTACTGCGGGGCCGAATCACCGATTCGACTACGATCTCGCGCCTTGATCTCAACCGAGATGCGCTCGTCTCGGCGAAAAGCCTGCCCCGCGCTCGCTGCGGGGAGCACGTAATTCAACAGCCTCATAAGAAACGGGATCGCCAGAAGGAACCGTTTACCTCTTGCCAATTTGTTAGGGTCTTAGGAAGCAGAGGGCGTCATAGAGGTTGATCTCGTAGCGGGTCTCCCCTCAAGATGAAGCCTATCAGTGATCTCACGCCATTCCCGCTGCCTCATCGAACGTCACCGAATCAAATATTTCGATGCCCTTGGCGAGGGTCTTATGGACCGGGCAGCGTGCAGCCACTTGCGCCAGACGGGTCCTTTGGGCGTCATTAAAGGTCCCACGAATCGTCACCTCCGTCTGAATACGATCGATCCAGCCATCCCGCCGCTCGTCACAGTCCACGCAGTCGTCCGCGTGCACGCGATCGTATTGTAGCGTCACATCGACGCCCGCGAGATCGATGCCCTTATGGTTTGCGTAGAGTCTGAGGGTCGTCGTAATACAGGCGGCCAGGCTCCCCAGCAACATTTCATAGGGCGTTGGCCCCGTGTCGGTTCCACCTGCTTCTAGAGGTTCGTCTCCAGACCAAGCGAAATGGCGGGCTCGGATGGTTACAAGGGTACCGTCGCGAAGTTCAGCTGTCACCAAGGCCATGTGTTTTTCCTCCTTTTAGTTAGTTTCGTTCCAGCACCATCGCCGATGCTTGGGCTCCGGCCGCACAGATACTGACGAGCCCATACCTGGCCCCTCGTCGCTGCATCTCATTAGCCAGGGTGACGACGATACGGATGCCCGTCGCCGCAAAAGGGTGTCCGGTCGCGATGGAACTACCAAGCGTGTTGAGCTTCTCGCGATCGACCCTGCCAATGGGCGGTTCCTTCCAGCCTAGTTCCCAGGCCTTCAGGTTGCATGCTACCTGGCCACCAAACGCCTCGTGCATCTCGATGAGGTCCAGATCAGCCAGCTTGAGGCCAGTTGCCCTTAAGACCCTCGGTACGGCTACGCCTGGTCCCATCAGCAGGCCATCCTTGGGGTCGATCGCTGCAAACTCGAAGGCCTTGATGTAGGCAAGCGGTTCACGCCCTTCCTTTCGTGCTCGCTTTTCCGACATCAGCAGCACCGCTGCTGCACCATCGGTCAGCGGGCTCGAGTTTCCGGCCGTTATCGTGCCGAAGTGGCTGCGATCGAAAACTGGCGGAAGCGTGGCCAGCTTCTCCAACGACGTATCAGACCGAATGATCAAGTCGTGGTCTATACCGTCCAATGGATGGATCTCGGCTCTAAGCCGCCCGTCTTCGGTGGCCCGATGCGCGTTCATGTGGCTTCGATACGCAATGTCGTCCTGATCCGCTCGTGGAATCTCCCACTCCTTGACCATCAGCTCGGTGTGCTCTCCCATGGAGAGACCGGTGGACGGCTCCTTGAGGCCAGGAATTCCAGGCTTGACGTGCCTCGGGCGCAGCTTCAGTAGCCGTCCTAGCTTCGCCCTGGCTGTCTTCTGTGTTCCGGCATCCAGGATGATCCGGCTTGCTCCGCGGCTGAATAGAACCGCCGGGTTGGACATGGATTCCACACCACCGGCGATTCCCACCTCCGTTCGGCCGGCCGCTATCGCATCATAAATCGAGACAATGGCAGAAGTTCCAGTGATGCAGTTGTCGGTGAGCGTAAGCGCCCTCACCTCGGCCGGTAGTGCACTCGCGAAAACTACGTCCCGCGCCAAGTGAGGGATCCGCGGATCGACCACGGTGATACCGTATGCGAGCTCCTCGACAAGAGCCGGATCGAGTGCCTGCTTCTCGAGCAGTCCATCGACAGAATGGACGGCTAGTTCCAACGCAGTGTGCTTTCGAAAGGCTGTTGCAGCTTTGACGAAGGGGGTTCGAGCACCTCCCATCACGGCCACACGTCCTATAGAATCGTTGTTCATGCAATCCTCCTTATGATTCGAGCTACCGATATCGCCGCTCGGACTCTTTAATTGGGATGTCGTTGGCACTCATGTCTCGGCGGCACATTAGGCCGTTTTCGTCGAACTCCCAATGTTCGTTGCCGTGCGTTCGGTAGCACTGTCCCGTCGCTGCGTCACGGTATTCGTATTCGAAACGAACCGAGATGCGATTGTCTGTGTAAGCCCACAGCTCCTTCATCAGTTTGTAGTCCAACTCCTTATCCCACTTGCGTCTCAAGAATGCCTTGATGGCCGCTCGGCCTTTGAAGAATTCGCCACGGTTACGCCAGTCGGAGTTTTCCGTATAGGCAAGTGCAATCCTTTCGGGATCCCGGCTGTTCCAGGCATCTTCGGCAGCTTTCACCTTGGCCAGGGCGGTCTCGTGGGTAAACGGGGGTTTTATAGGTAAAGACATCGTATTCTCCTGCTATCGAAAAGAGAGGTTGATTCGGGTAGAAGCCCTGGGAGGCTGTTGAAATACGTCATCCGGCCTGGGACGGTGCCTCTCGGCCGATCTCTTCCTTTCCCCCCAAGTACTGCGGGGCGCC
>JADFLK010000088.1 GCA_022564455.1 Bacteroidota bacterium | reverse complement strand
TCCCCGATGAAACGGGGCACGTCGTCTGGTTGCGCAAAGACTGTGGCCGGGAGATTGATGCCGACGAGCAGCACAGCGACGGCGAGGGAAAGCGCGTTACGCAGCCCTCGGAGGGTTGATCGTGCGTTCATGGTAGGCTGGGGTTGGTGAAACAGAGGTCGTGGAGTCGACCTTCGCCACAATAATACGGCGGCCAGAGGTTTTTTTGATCATGGCCATACCAGGAGGCTGTTGAAATACTACGCCGTAAGCGAGGCGCGCGAATCTTGGCCGAGATCAAGGCGCGAAATCGCAGGCGAATCGGTGATTCGTTGAGTATTTCGCAACGCGGAGATCGGGCAATCCCGCCGTATGGCGGGAAGGTAGGTGGAGTTTTTCAACAGCCTCCTGGAAGCCCAGCAATGCGCGATCTTTTGGCCTCCGCCTGCTGCTATTCACCGGGCGAATTGAATACGTGGTTACGTGATTTCGTGAGATATAGGGACGTCCCTTGTGGGCGTCCGCACATGATTACGCGAAGGGGCAATGCTCATGTGTTCCCGTACCAGAATATCAGTGCGCCGAGAGACGAAAGAGGCCATTGCAAGTCATACGGATGAAACATGGAAGAACGATGTTGGGGCTCGTTCACAATCCACGAATCCTTCGTTATGCCTGGGCCCGGTACCGGCCGATATTGAGGCGTGAAGACCCCGCAGCGGTGCGGGGCGTGGTTTTTTTAGTCCCCCACTCGGATAAGCGAACAGCCGTGAGGTGTAGCCTCATGAAATGCGAGCGCACTGTCGGCCTGTCCCATTTTACTCGCACAATGAACATCGTAGCACCCCAGAGTCGCCCCTCGTTCAGGCCTGGGATATCACCCTCATCGCACGTTGCCGACGGCGCGCCGCTGCCTCGTTCGGCGGCGGATGTGGCGGCCGATTCGCCGGCCGTATGGACCGAGCCGTTTCGGGTTCGCTCGTACGAAGTCGGGCCGGATTATCGCGCTACTGCGCAAACGCTGGTCGACTACTTCCAGGAGGCCGCCGGGAACCACGCGCGCCTGTCCGGGCTTGATGGCGGCCGGGAGTCTGGCTGGGTCTGGGTAATGCTGCGCTTCCGGCTGAGGATTCACCGTTTTCCTGCATGGCGTTCGCAGCTTGCGGTCGAAACGTGGGTCCACGGACTTCGGGGCGCGAGGGCAGAGCGCGCCTTTCGAATTCTCGATGCCGACGGTGAATTGCTCGCAGAAGGCACGAGCTATTGGGTGAGAATCGATCTGGTGCGCCGCCGCCCGATGAGGCCTCCTGCCGCCCTGGCCGGCCTTCCCGTTCCTGACCGGGCCGCTCCCTCCCTCGACGAACGGCTCGCGCCCGAACCGCCCGAGGCGCCCGAGCGTGAGGTCTTGTTCACGGTTCGCCACAGCGACCTGGATGTGAATCGGCACGTTAATAATGTTTGCTACCTCGACTGGGCGCTGGAAGCCATACCCTCTGCCTATCGAGATGCCCACACGCTGGCCGAGGTCGATCTGGCCTTCAAGGCCGAAAGCAAATTCGGCGACATAATCGTCTCGACGGTAGGATCCGGCGCTTTCGGCACACGAACACACCGTCTGGCGCGTGAGGCCGACGGCAAAGACCTGGCCTGGGCGCGCACCACGTGGATTCCCCGGAACTAGGAGTCTGTCGGTGATCGCGTGAAGTACGTAATCACGCTCAGCGCCGCCCCATGAACAGCCGCAGCACATACCAGAACATCAGCGCCACGGAGGCAAAGAGTTCCAGCGCTGCGCCCACGTACCGATCCTCCGGGTAGTGCAGGAGGATGTTCGAGGTGTCGTAGAGGATGGCGCCGCCGGCGAGCGCGATCATGCCCACGGAGAAGAACGTTCCGAGCTCAAAGTTGAAGAGCACGCCCGCGACGATCATCACCAGGGCCATGACAAAGGCCCAGCGGAGGATGCCGCCGAGGAACGAGAAGTCCTTACGGGTGAAGAACACCACAGCCGTCAATCCAGAGAAGCCGAGCAGCGTAACCCACGCGGCGCTGTTGATGACGCCCGGTCCCGCGTAGTAGGCGGCCATGAAAAGAAGCGGAACGAATATGATGGCCTCGGCAATCACGAAGCCGATCAAGGCCGCGTACTGCGCGGCCTTCGACTCCGCCCTGTGTGCGGCCCGGCTGGCAAACCAGCTCACCACCATAAATCCACCCAGTACAAGAAGCCAACTGACGCCGAGCATGGCCTCAGCCATCGGCGCGGCCAGGCCCGTTCGGAACAGCATGACCTCAATAGCCGCGAACAACAGGATCGCGCCGAAGAGGTGGATGTACGTCCGCATGATGAACGTGGCCCGTTCGGCGGTGTCGACAACGCCGGGCGTAACGTAGGTTTCTTGTGCGTAGGCTTCCATGGAATGATGCTGGTTTGGGGGGACGAGGCCAAGCTACGCCGCAGTTCGCCCTTTGATTCACGGGTTAGAAAGCCGCCAGGATAGATCGTCTGCTGCCTCTCGTACCAGTATTCCTAGCTGGCTGAGTCGCTTTCGCGTCAGACGTTCGGTCGGCCCCCCGATGCTCAACGACGCTACAACGGCGCCGATAGAATCTCGAACGGCTGCCCCCACGGCACTGAAATCTGGTTGCAGTTCGCCGACGGCCGTCGCATAGCCTTTCTTGCGAATCCCTTTGAGAGCCGTGCGCAAGTCATTCGCACCTGTGATCGTTTTGGTCGTCAGTCGCTCCTTCGGTTCTTTCAGCCTCGATTCCAGTTCGTCGGGCGGCAGGCCTGCGAGTACGGACTTGCCCGTCGATGTGGCGTGCATGGGCCATCGGGTGCCGACCTCTGTGCGAGCGCTGATAATGTGCCTGCCCTCTACCTCGTCCAGGATCAGCATTTCATTGCCGATGGGCACTTCGAGAGTGGCCGTCTCACCTGCTTTGGCCGCGAGGGATTCCAGGAATAGCCGGGCCACCTTACGGAGATCGGTTCGATATGCGGAATGGGCTCCGAGAGCGACGGCTGCCGGACCAATCCTGAACGATCGGCTCGCCGGGTTCTGAACCACCAAGCCTTCGCTCATCAGGGCGGAGACGATGCGGTGAACTGTGGGCTTCGATAGACCCAGTTCCGAGCAGAGGTCAACCAGGGTCACCTCCTCTCTTGCTCTGGAAACGGTTTTCAGGAGGCGAATCGCTCGGATAACGGCCTGCGTCCCCTTCGGCGCCTCCCTATCTACTCTTCTCTCTATACCGGGAATTGCATCTCTCATGCCCGCATTCGTTCCGGGCGGAAGAATGGGAGTTTCACCACGCGCGCCGGTGCCTTCTTCCGGGCAAAATCGACGGTCACTTCCATCGATACCTCGGTGTCCGGCTCAGCGTAGGCCGCCTCGACCGTGGCGAGGCCGATGTATTTCTTCAGCATGGTCGACCAGACTCTTGTTGTGACTCGGCCGACCTGTCTGCCGCCGCTATCGTAGACGGGAACGGGTTCGCGGCACGGCGCGAGGGGCAAATCCGGCATCAGGCCTGCGCGAAGGTAGAGGTCCTCCAAAGGCTCCCAGTCGATTTCGAGGCCAACAACGCATCGCTGTTTGGGTTCTTGCTTCTCGCGCGCGAGTGCGGAGCGGCCGACGAAGTTTGCGCCTTTGTCCAGCTTGACCGCCCATCCCAGGCCCAACTCGTACGGCGAGGTTTTATGGTGCGGCAGCCTCGCAACTTCCGAACTGACATAGTCGACTCCGATCAAGACAAAACCGGCCTCAATCCGCGCGATATCCATGGCGGCGAGCCCGCATGGTGTAATGTGGTAGGGCTCTCCTCCCTCAAAGAGTGCATCCCACACGTCCAGCGCCTTCTCCTTGGGAATCCAAATCTCGTAGCCGAGATCGCCCGTGTATCCGGTACGCGAGACGATAACAGACACACCTGCAATCTCCCCCACCGTGAACCGGAAAAACTTCAGATCGTCGACCGGCGCTGAGGAAACCGCGCGCAAAATGTCGCGCGAGTTCGGACCCTGGAGAGCCACGGTAGCAAAATCGTCGGAGCGGTCGCGAATGGTTACGTCGAGACCAATGGCGTTGCGGTACAACCATCCCACGGCTTGCTCCGCAGAACAGACCTGATACATATCGGTTGCCAGACGGAATACGGTTCCTTCCTGCCGAACACAACCGTCATCGTCGCACCAGGGCGTGTACACCACCTGGCCCACGTCCATCTTGGCCGTGTCCTGCGTAAACACGCGGTTCGTAAGAAGCGACGCATCCGGCCCCGTTACCCAGTACTTGTATAGCGGAGACACATCAATGGCTGCCGCGGCATGGCGAATGGCTGAGTACTCCGGCTGCGAGAAGTCGTTGTACGTGCTCGCCACCAGGAAGCCCGACCACTGCCGCCAATCGTTGCTATGGCAGAGGGCGGATGTCCTCTCGTGAAAAGGTGTTCTGGCAGCCATCTATTGTTCTGGAATGGTCTGTTTCGTATTGTGGACCTGATGCCATAATATGGAATCCTACTTGTATCGACAACCGCCGGCTCGCCGATGTGCCCCCCAAGGCTGAATCCATGAAGAAATACGATGCCGTTGTATTAGGGGCCGGCCACAATGGCCTGACGTGCGCGGCATATCTGGCGAAGGCCGGTCGCTCGGTTCTCGTTCTCGAGCGCAGGCATCTCGTGGGCGGCGCGACGGTAACGGAAGAGATTTATCCGGGGTTCAAATACACGGTCTGCTCCTACGTCGTGAGCCTTTTCAGGCCGCAGATCATCGCCGATCTCAATTTACCGGCGCACGGCTTTGAGTTGCTTCCGCTCGATGGCACGTTGACGCCCATGCCAAGCGGCGACTACCTCATGCGTTGGCACGACTCGGGAGACACCAGGCGTGAGCTGATTCGGCACTCGGCTAAAGACGCGGAGGCCTACGAGCGGTTCGGCGAGCTCATGTACCACCTCGCCATGACGGTGCGGCCGCTTTTGTCTACGCCTGCCCCGAGCGCGACCTCCCTCTCTCCGAAAAACCTGACAAGTTTACGGAGCCTCGCGAAGATCTTTGGCCAACGGAGCGAGTACCTGTACGAACTGGCAAAGCTCATGACGATGAGCTCCGCCGATTTCGTGGAGCGCTGGTTCGAAACGCCGGTACTCCAGGGCACACTTTCCGCCAGCGGAATCATCGGCACGTTTCTGGGGCCTCGATCACCAGGATCTGCGTACGTGATGCTGCACCATTACATGGGGGAAATCGACGGCCAGTTCCGGGCCTGGGGCTTTCCCAAAGGTGGAATGGGATCGGTCGCGGAGGCCCTGGCTTCTTCAGCCAGAAGCTTTGGCGCGGAGATCCGAACGAACGCACCCGTCGAGCAGATTCTCATCGAAAAGGGAGAAGCACGGGGAGTGGTCCTGGAGGGCGGTGAAGAAATTCGAGCTTCCACGGTTGTATCCGGCGTTGATCCGAATAACACATTCGAGAAATTGATCGAGCCCGAGCATCTTGATGAGGACTTCCGAGAAAAGATCTCCCGCTACAAAACCAGAGGCTCATCCGGCAAGGTCAATCTTGCGCTCGACGCGCTGCCTGAGTTCACGTGCCTCGACACGGTTCGCGGCCGAGGAGAGCCTACGAAACCCTACCTGGCGGGAGGGATTTCCATCAGCCCGAGCATCGACTATCTGGAGCGGGCCTATGACGACGCGAAGTACGGGCACTTCTCCCGCCGTCCGTACATGGACATGATCATCCCCACCATGATCGACCCGTCGATGGCGCCGCCCGGCAAGCACGTCATGTCGATTTTCGTCCAGTATGCACCGTATGAGCTGGCTAACGGAGCACATTGGGACGACCAGAGCGAGGCGTTCGGCGATGCGGTCATTGATACGCTTGCGGAATACGTCCCGAACATTCGTGAGATCATTCTGCACCGCCAGGTCGTAACCCCGTGGGATCTGGAGCAGACATTTGGCCTGACAGGCGGTAACATTTTCCACGGCGAGCTAAGCCTCGATCAGCTACTCTTTCTGAGGCCCGTGCCTGGCACGAACGGCTACAAGACTCCTATTCGGAAGCTGTACCTGTGCGGCTCCGGCTCTCACCCCGGCGGCGGGGTCATGGGCGCGCCGGGACAACTGGCGGCGCGGGCCATCCTGGGAGGCGCCTGATGCAGAGCCGGTTCGATGTTGCGATTGTCGGAGGCGGTCTGAACGGACTCGTCACGGCGGGGTACCTCGCCCGGAAAGGCCGGTCGGTCGTCGTGATCGAACAGGCCGAGCACGTTGGGGGTACGGCTTCCACGGTTGAGATCGGTCCCGGCTTTCGTGGCCCGGCGGCTCTCGATTCGCTCGAGCTTTTTCACCCCTCGATTATCAAAGACCTTCGGCTAGGCAAGCATGGGCTTACGATGCAGCGCGGCGGAGGCTTGCTGCTCCCACGGGAAGCTAACAGTGCGCTGTATCTGGACCCGGAAGCAGATCTTCTCGAACAGATCGCTGAGTTCTCCCCGGATGATGCCGCGCCCTTCGCCGAGTTCAATCGATTCCTGAAGCGCGTCGGCCGGGCGCTCGATCCTGTGCTGACACAGCCCCTCGCCAATTTGCCGCCGAAAGGTCTGGGTGGCCTCAGAGATCATCTTCGCCTCGGCTGGCGCATCCGCCGCCTCGGGAAACACGACATGCCCGAGGCGCTCCGCTTCCTTCCGATGAACGTGAAGGACGTTCTGGACGAGCGCTTCAAGGACGAATCGCTAAAGGCGACTCTAGCCGGATCGGCGTTGCGAGGAGCCTGGATGGCTCCACGATCAGCCGGTTCGGCCTTTGGCCTGCTCCATCACAATCCGCATTGGGCAGGAGGCCTGATTCCATCAACAGTGTTTCCGGGCGGAGGAGGAAAGTCCCCCTTCCAAGGGGGTGTCCCGCCGAATGGCGGGACGGGGGATGTCGGATTGGCTGGAAGCCTCGCAAGCGCAGCGCGAGCGGCGGGCGCAAAGATTCGGACGGGTTCGGCAGTCACGCACATCACGGTTGATTCGGGTAGAGCCACCGGCGTCGTCCTCACCGATGGTACCGAGATCAAAGCGAAGATCGTAGTGTCCGCCGTCGATCCACGCCGGACCTTCCTCGATCTAACCGGAACGGAATGGCTCGATCCTGATTTCGTCGAGGCCGTAACCCATATCCGTGGAAGAGGGAGCGTTTCCGTCATCCGGCTGGCCCTCGACCGGCTACCTCAGTTTACCGGAGCACCTCAAGGAGATCGCCCACTCAGCGGGCGAATTCAGATCGGAAGCACCATGGACACCCTCGAGCGAGCCTTCGACGACGCCAAGTATGGCCGTGTGCCCGAAGAACCATTCCTCACGATCACGATTCCCAGCCTGGCGGATCCGAGCCTCGCCCCGGAAGGCAAGCACGTCATGATTGTCTGGGCGCAGTTCACGCCGCCTAAGCTCCGAGACGGCGACTGGTCTGACCAACGGGAAGCGCTCGGAGATCGTGTTGTTGACTTGTTAGAGCACCACGCTCCCGGTCTTTCCTCCTCCATCTTGTACCGCCAGGTTGAAACACCGGCCGATCTGGAAGAACGCTTCGGTCTCACACACGGGTGCCTTGACCACGTAGAGCTTTCCCTCGACCAGTTGCTCTATATGAGGCCGGTACCCGGCTGGTACAAGCACCAGACGCCGATAGACGGTCTGTACCTCTGCGGACCGGGGACGCATCCCGGCGGTGCGGGGACTGGGCTATCGGGGAAGTGCGCAGCGACTCAGATTCTCGAAGATTCAAAAAGTAGGTAGGCATCACCACGTTCCTGCCCACCACACGACTTCCAACTATTTCGATGAGTACTCATGCGAAGCCAGAATTGGAAATGAGACCTCCTTTCCCCCATTTGGGTTCTATTATTGTCCTATTCGTCTTGGCTGGGGCCAGGACGCACGGTTGTAACCGTTGCCGTTGACTCGGGCCTCAAGTATTTGAGCGGTGGTTTATTCGACGCATAAGGACGGCTCTTTGTACCATAACAATTCGATCAACTAGCAAGTCGTTTGGCTTTGAGAC
>JADFLK010000087.1 GCA_022564455.1 Bacteroidota bacterium | reverse complement strand
TAGCCCGGATCTGAGTGAGGTGCAACTTAGCGCGAGTGTTGCACTCCGGTTTCGGGTCACGTCATTGCGTCGCATTACTGGGGTAGAGATCAACGGCGAAAAGGCCTTGCCAACTTCTGAGAGCGACGTATTCGAGATCGTGCTATCCCTCTCGGATGGCGTGAACAGGCTTTTCGTTGCTGCCTTCGACTCGGAGGGAAACGTAGGAAGCGACACGCTATTCTCCGTTCACCTGCCCTACAGCACCTCCAACATTGCCTCTGCCACCTTGCCGCAGCCTCTTTCTAACCACACCGCTACGCAACTTGCAGACGGAAGCTTGTTGGTAACGGGAGGCCTTGACGCTGGCGGTACCCCCTCCGAATCCGCCTACACGTACACCGAACAAGGGTTTGATTTCTTTATTTCGGAGTTGCCCGGTGAACTCGCTCAAGAAAGAGTCGGCCACACAGCGTCCCTCCTCCCCGACGGCCGGGTTCTTATCGTCGGTGGTTCAATCGTTCTCGACCCCAGCGGAGTAAGTGATTTCACGGCAACCGGAGAGCTGTACGATCCAGATAGTGAACTATTTTCTACCCTCGCATTCGCTGGTGAGCCGGTCAGGCGGGCCTTCCACACGGCGACAACGCTCACAGATGCAGGCCGTACGTTCATCTACCTGTACGGAGGGCGCGGCATTGTGGGCGGATCGGCTGTGGGAACGCGATCGGATGTGACGGTGCTGGAACTGCGATCAACAGCGGCAGGCGATTCGCTTATCAACGTCTCGCCTGGTGGAGCGGTTGGAGCCTTTCCTGCAGTTGCCCATCACATTCAACTGCCGCTACCGAACGAAAGCGGGTTCCTCCGAACGTTTACGACGGGCACGTACGAACCTCCGGATGGAGGTGAAAGCAATCCGGTTTCCTTTCGTTTCCTCTATAGGCCTTCCACTTTCTTCTTCCCGTTCGAGGTGTTTGAGGAGTCGCTTCCTCCCATGCAAGTGCCGCGCGTTGGCCATGCAGCCGCGCTCGCAACACCTGGGCTCGCTATTCTCACCGGTGGCCGCACACCAGATGGGACCGTGCTGGACGGTATTGAGGTCTTTGCAGATGAAGCGGGGCAGTTCTTCCGCTTCCCCTCCTCTACAGCTCTACGTACCGCGAGGCATCGGCACACTGCAACCTTACTCCCGAGTGGCCGAATACTGCTTCTGGGTGGAGTCAACGCGTCCGGCACAACCATTGCGTCAGCCGAGTACATCCTCCCACCCTTCCCTTGATCGTAGGAGGCTGTTGAGAAAACTCCACTACCTGCAACAGCGCCTCTTATGTCTATTTTGATTGGGTCATGCTAATTCAGCGCATCCTAAAACTTATGCTCGTCGCGATTGTGCTGATCGTGGCGATTGCCCTACTCAGTGCTCTGTTCAAGATTGGTCTTGCGCTGCTGGGTATTGGGCTGAAGGTGTTGGTTCTGCTCCTTATTGTCGCGGCTGTCCTTCGGTTCATTGAGCTTGTTCGGGAGCGCCGACATTAGGAGTTAGAAGGCAATGGGCCTTGCCTGCCGGGTGGTTTACGACTATCGTGGAGTCCGTAAGCCGGGATGTGCGTTCAACCGTGCATTTGTCCAATTGCCTCGTGCCCGAAGTCACCACCGCTCCACCCGAAACCACCTCATCGCCCGTCTGCGTTGCGTCCGAAACAGCGAAGCTGCAGCAGGTTGTCGTCCACACGCCCGGCGACGAAATGGCCCTTGTCTCGCCGGAGAATAAGGATGCGCTCCTGTTCGATGACATCCTGGATGTCAGCGAGGCCCGCAAAGAGCACGCGGTTCTGTGCGAGTTGTTCGAGAAGATTGTCGACAAGCCGGACGCGGTCCTCCAACTTTCCCAGTTGCTCCGCGAGGCGTTCGATCAGGAAGATGCGAGGCTCGATTATGTGGAACAGCTCTGCAAGGTCCTCCCCGAACGCAACTACGAGGCCTACGAGCAGGATCTGAAATCTCTTGATGCGGAGACACTCCATCGCTTCGCGCTGACGGGACAGGCGCCCTTCCCCGTTTCCGCGCATCCGCTGCCGAACCTGCTCTTCACGCGCGATCTCTCCGCCGTGGTGAACGGGCATGTGATATTGAGCCACGCGGCCACGCCCGCCCGTCTGCCGGAAAGTGTCATCCTTTCTACGGTGATGCACTACCACCAACGATTTACTGACATCGGCGAGCAGCTCATCGATCTTCCTGAGGGGGTTTCATTTGAAGGCGGCGATCTGCTCGTGGTAAGCGAAAAGCTCGTCCTGATCGGCCAGAGTGAGCGAACCAGCCTTGGCGGGGTAATGGCCATAACACGCTCCCTCCTTGAGAAAACGAAGGTTGAGCATGTGCTAATGGTAAACCTCCCCAAGCAGCGGTCGTGCATGCACCTTGACACCGTGTTCACGTTTGCCGATCCCGATACGTGCGTGCAGTTTCCACCCATTATCGAGGATGCGCGCGACAACGTGTACCACTTCGAGGCAGACGGTGATCCACGTGGTTTTCGGACACGCATTCTGCCCAATCTGAAGGAGGCGTTAGTGGAAATGACCGGCCGCGACATCACCTTTATCCCCTGCGGCGGAGACGACCCAATCTCACAGCGCCGCGAGCAATGGACGGACGGCGCCAACCTGTTCGCCGTGGCTCCCGGCCTGGTGATCGGCTATGAGCGCAACCGAAAAACGTTCGAGGCGCTGCGGGAGCACGGATTCCACGTGGTTGACGCCGAGAGCTTCCTCGACTTCTACGAAGGCAATAACGTAGGCGCAAATAAGCGGATGGCGATAACGCTGACGGGCCACGAGCTTTCGCGCGGCCGAGGCGGGCCTCGGTGCATGACCATGCCACTTGTCCGCGAGGCGTAAGAGCCTGTCTGACCTAGGAAGGATCTACTGCGGCGGTGGTAAACCAGCCCATCCCCTCGCTCTTTTTCGTTACATAGCCTCACTATCCGCCTCAAGAATTCGATAGAATGGTCTCGATTTCCCACTCCCCTCGCTACGTTCCCCCAAGTCATACAGGCTCCTAGCTCCATGTCGCTGAACGCCATCCTAGGCCCCCATCGCCGCTGGATGCGTCTCGCCCTCAATGAGGCCGAGCGTGCTTTTGATGAGGGTGAGGTTCCGGTGGGGGCTGTCGTCGTAAAAGACAACGTACTGGTTGGGCGCGGGCACAACCATGTGGAAAGACTGAACGACCCCACGGCCCACGCCGAGATTCTGGCCATCTCGGCTGCGTGCGAAACCGTCGGCTCCAAGTTCCTGGACGGCTGCACCCTCTACGTGACGCTCGAACCATGCCCGATGTGCGCGGGAGCACTCGTGTTGTCCCGCATCGATAGGCTTGTATTCGGCGCATTCGACGCGAAGGCCGGGGCTTGCTCAACACTCTATACCATTCCGCAGGACTCACGGCTGAATCACCAGATGGAGATTGTGTCCGGCGTTGAAGAGGATCTGGCCGCGGACTTGCTCCGCCAGTTTTTCCTCGAACGCCGAGTCGGCGCCTCCGGTGACGGGCAATAAATGAACGTCGTCAGATCAAATAACGTAGAGCCTGACCGGTCTTCTTCCGTTGATGTGCTCATCATCGGTGCCGGCCCTATTGGCCTTGCGTGTGCCATTGAGTTGCAGCGCGTGGGCTTGAGCGCGCGGATAGTTGAAAAGGATGCGCTCGTCAACTCCCTGCTTGGCTACCCGACGGGCATGGAGTTCTTCTCCACACCCGAGTTGTTGGAGATAGGCGGACACCCGCTGCCTACAGCTCGCTACAAGCCGATCCGCGAGGAGGTCATTGACTATTACATCGCCGTTACGAAGGCCGAGAAGCTCGATATCAACCTGTACGAGCGCGTTCTGCAGTTGGAAGGCCAGACGGGTTCGTTTTCTGTCATCACGGATAGAGGAACGCATCCGGCTCGCTCGGTCATCATTACCACAGGCTTTTTCGACCAGCCCAATCTACTTGGTGTACCCGGCGAGCACCTACCGAAGGTGACACACTACTACAAGGAGCCGTTCTCCTACGCCGGCCAACGGGTAGCCGTGATCGGCGCCAAGAACTCGGCGGCGAGGGTTGCACTGGATTGCCGACGCCACGGAGCGGAGGTCACGCTCATTCATCGGGGATCCGAGATTGGGCAGAGCGTCAAGTACTGGATCAGGCCGGATCTCGAAAATCGCATAGCAGAGGGCTCCATCCGCGCCTATTTCAACACGTCGATCCTGAAGATCAACCAAGGCTCCCTTGATCTGCAAACGCCCGACGGACCCATCACTATCGACAACGACTGGGTGGTGGCAATGACCGGCTACCAGCCCGACTTCAACTTTCTGGAATCCCTTGGCGTCGATTTCAGTGGAGACGACCGGACGCCAATCCATCACCCCGAAACCATGGAGAGCAACCGGCCGGGCCTCTATCTCGCCGGGACCGTGTGCGGCGGAAAAAACACGAGCCGGTGGTTCATCGAGAACGGACGCATCCACGCTGCACACATTGCCGCACATCTATCCGGACAACCCATTCCGGACATTGAACCGGCAGGCCAACCCTAACGTCTACGTCTACTGCGCTGCCATTACTTGCTGTGCAGTAGGGTGGTTCGGATTTATCGCGAGTGCTTGCCGGGCGTACTGACGCGCCTGGGCCATATCTCCTGCACTTGCGGTTGCAAGCGCCAAGTTGGCAAGTGCGTTGGCATTGCGGGGGTCGGCCTCAACTGCTCTCAGAAAGAGCACGCGTGCACCGTTTGCATCTCCTCGTCCGGCTGCTAGAACTCCAAGGTTGGTCAGGGCATCGCTGTGGTCCGGTTCAAGGTGGACTGCCTCCCACAGCGACTGCTCGCCCTCGTCCGTCTGCCCAGTACGCAAAAAGGCCGTACCCAGGTTGTAATGAGCAGGTGCCAACCAAGGATCATCGCGGCTCGCACGTTGATACTCAGCTAGCGCTTCGTCAACTCTGCCCTGGGCCTCCAAGAAACGCCCGAGGTTTACGCGGATGCTCGCCTCAGCCGGCTGAATGACCAGCGCTCTTCGGTACAACTGCTCGATAGACGAAGGATCTCTTCCCACTGCCTCGTAGGCCTGCGCCAGTGTATTGAGCCGCTCAGGCACTTCGGGATTGAGGCGAATGGCCTCTTCCAAAGCTGGAATGGCAGCAACCGCCTGCCCCAACTGAAGCCGGGCAAAGCCAAGCAGATACTGAGCTTCTCCGAGTTCCGGCTTCTCGTTTAATGCAACAGCCAACATCGATATTCCACGCTGCATCACGCTACGATTGGCGTTCTGTCGACCGTACACGACGTACGCCATCCCCGTGTAAACCTCGCCATCAGGCCCGGCGCGGTCTCTCTCGAAATGCGGTTTCAACTCTACTGCTTCACCTGCTCCACTCGCCTCCGACACGGTTTCATCGCCAACAACGCGGATGAAGTGATCAGTGAACGAGGCATGGGGTGCATCATCGGCCGCCACCTTCGGCATGTGGCACGAGAAACAGTTCGATTGGGCTGTGTGATCTGACCTGCTTTCGGAGGACACCAGTGCTGCTTGCAGCCCATCCGGAGAGTGGCAGCTCATACAGGTATCGTTGAAATAGCTCGGACCTGCCTCCCGAAAACCCTCGTGAGGATTATGACACGTCACGCAATCCATGGTCTGTGATACCATGAAACATTCGCTTTGCTTCATCCGCTCGGCATGGGATATCACGTTGATGCTGTTCGAGTCATCCGACTCGATCCCAAAAATGGCCACATGATCTTGCAACGGTTGGGATGGCCGAAAGCTATACGCGGACTCACCATCTCTCAGGATGGATACGGCTCCATTGGTGTGGCACTGCTGGCATACATCCAGGCGAAGTTCTATCGGTAAATGGGCAGGATTAACAATCGTCAGATCGATGGAGTCTGCTGGTTCGAGGTCCACCAGGCGGGCCTCTACATGAAGCTGCCCCGGACCGTGGCATTGCTCACAACCGATGCCCTGGGCAAGGGATATGTACTTCCCTTGCACGTGGGCAACCGGCTCCGACGTGCCGTTGTGGCACGACATGCAGCCTGGCGGAATTGCCCGTTCAAAGCGTCCGTTGACCTCCGCATAGCCGGGGCTGAAATCCCAGCGGCCTTGCCCACCGTTTGCCTGGGTGTACCACGTGAGCGGCAACTCATACAATCGTCCGTCCACCTCGGTGAGGTAGGTCCGGGCTGCCGAGCCACTACCGATAACATAGTCCATCGTCCGAACCAGTTGATGCGTCTTGGCGCCACCAGCATCAAGACGATATTCCTCCTGAACGTATTGATCCCCTGCCTTCCTGGCAACGTAATAGAACCCGGTCTCCTGGTGCCGTACTACCGTGCCCGAAAAGTCCTCGACAGCAGTCGTGCTCGTTAACCGGTAAAACCCGCGCGCCATCCCGTGCTCCCGGAACCCGTTGAACTCGGCTTCGTGGCACGTAGCACACTGGGCATCTCCCACGTAGGCAACATCCTCAACAACATTCTGAAAAGGTGGCGCGGCCGCCTCATGCGTTCCAGCCGTACCGCAAGCGCACATCCCCACCACGAACAGCATGAAAACCATGCTCATTCGTCTCGGTGCGCGTGAGATGCCAACCCACATTGATTCAGTTCGCGAATGAGTTTCAGACTCGGAAACAAAAATAAAGCGGGGCGAGCCCGTCAAGGTCCGCCCCGCTGAGAGTAGATACTGCTTCTGCGAGCAGGTTAAACAATTCTCGGTTTAGAGGTCTATACCAACCGTGAACATGTTAACACCGCTGAATACGCTGGACGGCCGATACGCATAGTCTACTGCGATGCTGGTGCCGCCAACAGGGATGTTTAGCCCCGCGCCGACGTTCCAGACTTCCCATGCGTTCTGATCGGACTCCGCCGTGATGTCTACGCCGCCACGAACGAAGAACAGGTCTGCATAGCCGAACTCGAGACCACCGGAGTAGTTATCGAGATCGTATGCATTTGACCGGAAACCGCCAAGAGCCGTAACCGACATATCTCCTGAAATCTCACGCGTATAGGCAGCGCCGAAGCTCAGCAGCGACGGCAGTTCAGAACCCAGGTCGTCGATTTCGGCGGCAATCGTGCCCGTGCCGCCAGGGCCAGTAGTGCCGAGGGGCAGGTCTAGAAGGCCCCCGTCGAATTCGACGGCTCCGCCGAAGTTTCTCAGGGCAACACCGAAACGCAGCCCGGATTCACCAACGACGTAGGTCATGCCTGCATCGAAAGCGAGCCCATTCGAACTTGCTTCGTCGATAGTGCGCCCAAGTACTTTAGCGGTGAAGCCGGCAGCAATACGATCAGTGAATTGCCGAGCAAGTGAGACGCCTAAAATAAGAGCGGACGCGCTGTACGTAAGCGTCGGATCTACTTCAGGGGCTGCAGCCGTAGTGCGCGGAATATCGCCGTAATCCCAGGAACTGAGGGTTAGGGCGATATTGTTGTTACCGAAGCGCTGCGCGATACCCACAAAGTTAATGCCGATGTCCGCAAGGTATTCGGTGCGGCTAAACATGACACTGGTCGAGCGATTCGACATCATCGCAGCCGGATTGCTCAGCACAGCTTCGATACCACTAAGGTTGTTGAGGCCAGACGTGAGTTGCGAACCAAGAGCAACGGTTCTTGCCGTTATTGGAACGAGCAACTCTTCCATTGCTGCCGTACCGGCTCGGTCGTCGCCCTGCGCGTTTGCGCTGAGACTAAGCCCAAACAAGGCCACCGCCAGTAGGCTGACGTTTAGGAGTTTGATCTTCATGATGGGATCTCCGATTTGAAGGTGCGTTCCACGTACTCGCGTGGTCTAGAAGATGGTGATGCGTGTACGGCGTTGGACAACACCGAACTTGAGCACGCGTTCGCCCACCCCGGGAACGTCCACGTGGATGATGTACATGCCACTGGCAATGGGGAGGTTGGCTTCCGACGTCAGATTCCAATCCAACGAACGACTTGGGCCATCCTTGCTGAACGTCCTGACAAGTGAACCCGAAACCGTGTACACTCG
>JADFLK010000086.1 GCA_022564455.1 Bacteroidota bacterium | reverse complement strand
CATACGTCGAGCCATCCATCATTATCGAAGTCTAACCAGAACACTCCCCAGCTCGACCGACTGTCGCCGAGGCCAGCACCTCCGGCTACTTCTGCAAAACCACCTGCGCCATCATTTCGATAAAGAAGATTTGCACTCGCCGGACAGATGCCAATGTAGATGTCAGTATCGCCGTCGCGGTCGTAGTCGACAGCGTGGGCTCCATAGTCGCTCCTGGATATTGGCGGAAGAAGATTCGAGACATCGATAAATATCCCATCACCCTGTCCCTGAAAAAGCATATCTATGCCGCCGTCATTTCCAATGAACACATCGAGTGCGCCATCGTTGTCATAATCCAATAGCAAGGAACCCATGGCCAATTCAAAAGAGCTTCCGACATCGATACCACCCACAGGTATCGGCACGAACGTCTCTCGTGCGCTGTGATACCTATACACGTCTGGGTCAAAGACGTAGAGAATGAGTCCTTCAGGAAGTCCGTCTCCGTCAACATCTCCAAATACCGCCCCGAGCGGTGCGTCTTGGGCATCGACCAAAACTACCTCAAAGCCTGCCGAGCGCCGAAGAAGTACTCTTCCTGGTCCGAACAGGTCTGTACGACCATCACCGTCAATATCAACTACCGCTGCACCGTACACAGAACCACTATTGCCGGCGGGTAGAAGGTCACTCCGATCCGTGAACGTCTGGGCGGAACTGTGCACGGCATTCTGGGAGAGCAGAAAAAGAAAAACAGCAAAACGAAGCATATCCGGGCACCAGTCTATGTATTCTACCATTATAGTGATGCTGGGTGTCTTGTCAAAGCCAAAAGCATACTCTGCTCAATCCTCGCTCAACTCGATATCCACGCCGTAGCGGAGCTTCGCCTCAGCCTCAAGCGTGTCCGCCACATCGGGGTAGGTGGAGACGATGCGCTCGAACATGGGTTTGTCGAGTTCGTAAAGGTCGCAGGCGGTGACGGCGCGGACGCTGGCCGTGCGCGGCTGGTCGAGGAAGAGGGCGATCTCGCCGAAGAAATCGCCGTCGCTGAGCGTGTTCAGGATGGTTCCATCCCGAGCGACAACCTCCACTTCACCTCTGCTCAGGAAGAACATCTCGCGGCCGGTTTCACCCACGCGCACGATGAAGTCGCCGGGGAGGGCCACGAACGACTCGAGGTTGAGGGCCACGTCGCGCACGAAGGCGTCGCTCGCAGCATCGAACAGGGGGACGTTTTTGATGAGATCGCGCTTGAGGAACAGGGCTACCTCCTCGCGGAGGCTCGGCGGCAGCGATTGCATCACCTCGGATTCGTCCGATACCAGCCGCTCCTCCCACACGTAGTCGAAGTAGCGCTGGATGCGGCGGCGGAGCGGGGTGGGCAGCGCGCGGTATTGCATGAACGCGCTGAGGCGCTCGCGCTGCTGCATGTAGCGCGCCCGCACGGGGTCGAGGCTGCTGATGAGCGACGCAATATTGCCGATCAGGTAGGCGTAGATGCCCACGCCGAGCATCATCACCCCGATGCCGTACACCTTTTGGCCCATCGTGACTGGCACAATGTCACCGTAGCCGACGGTGGTGATGGTCGAGGTAGTCCAATAAAAGGCATCCACGTATGCCGCCTGAGTAGCACCGGGCGGGGCGCCGCCGATCAACTCGATCCATCCGCACGCAATCCAATGAAGGCCCAGCGCTAACCAGTACAGAAAAAATGTGAGCCGGAGCGCGGCGCTATGGACGATGTGGAGATGGCCCAACCGGCCCATCCCCTGCCCCACTCTGTACAGTTTGAGAAGCCGCAGCAGCCGAAGCAATTCTGCGCCGGGAAGCAGGAAGAACGGGATGGCAGCCAGCAGATCGAGGGCGAGGCCGAATTGGGCGCCGCGCTGCTTTGCCGCTGGTAACTCACGGCTCCGCTTTAGCTGAACGGCGAAATCCAGCCCGAACAGTACCGTCAGCAGGCCTTCGACGGTTGAAGCGGAGCCCGTCCCCATGAACCCCGAGACCTCCGTGAGCGGGATGTAGTATGCCGCCGCCGTTGCGGCCAGTACGATCAGCACATTCCAACTGTGCGTCACAAATTGGGGGCCCGATGAGGTCTCGTCCACGGCTTCTTGGTTTGTCGCCCGAAAATAGCCGTTTGGGAGTTCAGGCGGATGGCCGATCCCACCGCAGCATCAGTATATACCCGCTGGGGTCGTTGAGGAGTCCGCCCGGGTTTTGCATCACCAGAGCGAACAGGAGTCCAGCGCCATCTTGCCGGACGGCGATGTCCACCGGGAAAGCGTTGGGCAGGGCCTCGACGTCCAGGTACACCAATGCACGCTCGATCCGGCCCTCGCGCCCGTACACGTCGATGCGGATGCCATCGGCGCGGATGTTGAGAACGTAGAGGTTATCTCCGAACGGAGCAACCGAACTAACCAGTAGCGGCGGCTGGTCCACCTCACCTAGCATGTACTGGTTAGAGCGGACGAGTTGAGGCGAGTCGAACCCCACGAGCGCCATCGAATTGGAGATCGTACCATCCGGTGCATCCATCGAGAGCACATCGACCACCGGCCGGAAGCCCGAAAGCGACAGCAGCGAATCGCCCCACGCCCGGAGGAACCCGATGTGGCGCCAGTATGGTCCAGGTAATTCGTAACTCGCTTGCGTTTCTCCACTCTCCGATACCCTGAGCAGGCGGATTGCGTTCTCGTCGGAACGCTTTACGAAGATGGCCGAATCCGTAACGAGAGCGGACGAAATCTCCTCTTCTCGCAACAGCACGCTCCGTATGATCTCCGCCTCCCAAATGAAGTCCAGCCTGTTGTGGCCCCGGTTCAGCAGGACCAGCGTGTCTCCGCGCACACCGGCGACATAAGGGTACTCAAGCCCTTCCGGCTGCCACTCCTCCTCGTAGCCGGCGTCGCGGCCAATAACATGCAGGCTTCCACGCCGCGTATCTACCACGTACATTTTGCCTCCGAGAGAATCAGGGAGCCACACCAGGGACGTGGGAAGCTCCATCGGCGATTCTTCCGTTCCGTAGATGACGGAAACCAGTTGCAATGAATCAACCGGTGCCGCGGCCGCAATCTCGCGCGACAGCGAGTCGCCCGGCGTCAGTTCGTGGGTGTTCTGCCGCTGGCTGGATGGGAGGCAGGCGGTTTGAAAAAGGGAGAAAGGGAGAAAGAATGAGAGGAAAAGTGTTGGCGTAATGCTCGGAAACGTCCTCTTTTGCACTGTCTGAGAGGGTGAGAGGGTGAGAGGGAGAACGGAAGGGTAAAGGGGAAAACGAGAAGGGTAAAGGCAGAAGCTGTTCTTCGTGCTTTGTTCTTCGGACTTGGGATGGCAGGTTGCAGATCTGAAGGTTGCAAATTGAAGATCGGGCAGGCACCTCCCACCCCCGATTCCTGACCCCTGCTTCCTGGCCTCTGCTTCCTGACCTCTGTCTTTCGTCCTCAATCCTCCATCCAGCAGGCTCGACGAGCGCGCGCGCCTTTCCCTCTCAACCCCTCAACCTGTCACACACAAAGAAACCTCACTCTCGCTCGGCCAAAAGAAGCGGCACGTCGAATGTCCGCCCGTCCCTCACTATGGTGACGATTACCGTATCGCCGGCCCGGTAGTCAATCAGGCGTTGGCGGACATCGGCATTGGAGGACACGTCTTCGCCGTTGATGGCGACAACCACGTCGTACGGCCTGAATCCGGCAGCCTCGGCGGCGGACCGCGGTTCCACGCTCTGCACGATGAGCCCGCGGGCTTCGGGGAGATTGAGTACTTCGGCGAGGCGATCGCTGATGGGCTGTACATTCAGGCCGGTTTCAAAAGTGCGGTCCACAATGCCATGCACTCTCAACTCGTTGGCCACGCTCTCCACCCGCCAGGCCGGGACGGCAAAGCCGAGGCCCACCGAGCCTCCCGAACGTGAGTAGATAAAGGTATTCATCCCCATCACCTTGCCCAGCGCGTTCACGAGCGGCCCGCCTGAGTTCCCCTGATTGATCGCGGCGTCGGTCTGGATCATGTCGCGGAAAACACGGCCTTCCTGCGGCGCAAAATTGCGGCCGATAGCGCTCACCACGCCCACGGTTACGGTGGGTTCGGCGGCCTCGAACAGCCCGAACGGGTTGCCCAGCGCGACGGCCCATTCGCCTACGATGGCGTCGTGGCTGTCGTCAAACGCGAGGAAGGGAAGCGGCGACTCGGCGTCCACTTTGATGAGCGCGATGTCGGTTTCGGGGTCCGAGCCGATCAACACGCCCTCCCGCTGCGAGCCGTCCGGAAAGGCCACCGTGATCTTCGTCGCGTTGCCTGCCACGTGGTCGTTGGTGACAATGTAGCCGTCCGGCGAGATCACAAAGCCCGAGCCTACGCCCTGCACCTGTTGTTGAAATACGCGGTCGGGACGCCGACCAAAGAAGCGCTCGAAGAACGGATCGCCGGCAAACGGATCACGATAGCGCACCTGCCGCACTTCAATCACGTTGATGGAAACGACAGCCGGAGCCACGGCTTCTACCGCCCGCGTGATGGCTGTCCGGCGACTGACGTCCAGCCTGTCTTCCACGCCATTCAACGCGCCCGGCTGCACGTTCTGCGCCGGAGGAACCGTGGCTTGATTCTGCGCCTGATTCTGTGCTTGATTCTGCGACTGCGCAGGCTGTTCACATCCGACAAGGAGAAGGGCGAGGAGGAGGGCTACTTTTTTCATGGGATCGAGAATGCGGTACAGCGTGCAAACGTACGCAGGCTACATCCTCTACGGGAGGGCCAGCGGCGTAGTTTTTGAAAAGACGCTTCACCGTTAACGCCGTAACGTGGTGGCCCATTGCCCGGACGTCTCGCCAGTCTGCTCTACTTCCAGCGACAGAGTCTCACATTTGCACCTGCCTGTTAGCAGCAACTCCCCGTTCCTGCCGTTTCGCTGGCCGAGTCTTCCACGCAGCCATCGAACAGCCCGTAGTGCGTGCTGCGGCCACCGATGACGTTGAAGTACGCGCCATAACGCGTTTCCTCAATCATCGCGGCGGAGTTGCCGCAGACCAGCAGCGGACGATCCTTTTCAAACAGGTGGTGGTCATCCAGGGCAAAGGCGTCCTCCGCACCCTCGAGTCCTCCGAGGTAATACGCCACCTGCCCAAAGTCCTCGCAGCGATCCTCCAGTGAATCCAACTTGAATGCACGGATCGTTTTTGAGGTGAACCGGGCATTCCCGAGCTTCGCTTTCAACGAGGGGTCCTCGGCGACGATTTCGTGTTGCATCACCACGCGGTAGTCAGGGCAGCCGAGGTTGAGCAGCAGGCGGCGAAAGTCCTCGTCGTACATCGCGCCACCGAGGCATTCGCCTCGCAACACAGAGTCGCTCTTTACTTCCTCCGAAAGCCTCCGGTCGCAGAACACATCGGAGAAATACAACTCGCCACCGGGTTTGAGCACACGGAAGATCTCCCGGAAGACGGCCTCCTTGTCCGGCGACAGGTTGATTACGCAGTTGGAGATCACCACATCCACGCTCTCATCTTCTATGTCCACCGCGCCCAAATCTTCGATGGCGCCGAGCCGGAAGCTGGTATTCGGCTCGGCGTATCCAAACTTCTCGGCGTGTTCTGCCTCGTAGTGCACAGCTACGGCGAGCTGCTCCTCGGTCATATCCACACCAATCACCCGACCTCGCTCCCCGACGAGCGCGGCAGCCACATACACATCGCGGCCGGTTCCACAGCCAAGATCGAGCACGGTGCAGCCTTCCAATGCCGGAGGTATCGGCGAGCCACACCCATAAAAGCGAGCCAGCACTTCGTCGGCAATCAAGGCCAGGATGGGCTTGTGGTGCTGGGGAATGGCTTCCTCCGTGCAGCACGCGCTGGTTTTCAGGTCGGCGGAGGACGTGAGTTTGCGGCCGTAGTAATCGCGCACCTGCTCGTGGGTTGCGCTTTCCGGCGCCGTCAAAACGTTCATCAACAGTATGGGAATCGTGTGGATGCCGATGCTACGTGCGTAGTGCGCCTTTGGCAATCACGTTTCACTCACACTTTCTCCCGCTTGCAAAGAGGCAACAGTAGATGTCACCGGCATTTCGTACTATCCAAGCCGACGGCAAAAAGCCGGTCCCTTTCTCACTTTACTTCCCAAGATCCATGTCCATCGCCAAAACCATCGAGGTTTCCTCTCAGTCAACCGCTGGATTCAGTGAGGCTGCCCAGGCCGCCATCACGGAGGTTAGCCGCACCGTCAATAACGTCAAGCACGTGTGGGTTGAGTCTTTCGAGATGGTCGTGCAGGACGACGGCAGCTTTATCTACCGCACGCACTGCAAGGTCACCTTCGTTGTCGGCCCAGACGGTGCCGGTTGATTCCTGGCCAGGGCAGCTTTGCCGCTTAACCTAGTGTGCTCCAAATAAGCTTCGCTGCGACGGCCGCAGCGAAAGCGGCAAAGCTGTAGCGCACCCACCGGACGTTGATCCTGTGCGCGACAGATACACCAATGCGTGCTGTCAGCATGGCGGGAGCGCCCAGCAGCAGGGCATTCTGGATGTCTACGTAGCCCGAGGCCGTTGGGGGCACGTCGGCGCCAAGGCCACGCAGAGCAAACACGAGCACACCCGTCAGGGCGATAATGGTGATGGCCGCTGTAGAGGTGCCCGCCGCGACCTTCAGTGGCAGGCGCACGAGCCCGTTGAAAGCCGGCACCATGATGACGCCGCCGCCCACGCCCGCTGCCGCGGCAACGGCCCCGGCGCCCGCGCCGATGAGCGCGAGGAAGCCCACGTTCCTGCGCGCGCCGTCCATGGAAAGAGAGTTGCCGTGGCTGTCCTTTTTCAGGAGCGTCCGCACTACTACAGCGACCAGCACAACGCCCAGCACCACTTGAAACTCCTCCTTGCTGTACCACGGTTGTATCGTCACATAAAGGGAAAGTACGGTCACGACAACTGCCGCAAAGCCGCCCGCGATACCCGCCGTCCTCCAGTCGATGGCCTTTTTGCGGTGCTGCGCGATGGCCCCGGAGAGAGCGGCCAAAAACGTTGCGAGCAGGCTAGACCCGAGTGTCAGCGGAGTGAGAACCGGGTCCTGAATGCCCTGCGACTGGAACCAGAAGAAAAGCACGGGGCCGAAGATGATGCCACCCCCGACACCCACGAGGCCCGCGATGAAGCCGCCCACAGCGCCGGCCGCCAGGAGGAGGAAGATGTCCATGGGTGGGTGTCTGTGGCGTGGTGGACGAAAGGCCGCTGAAGATAGGTGTTCAGAAGATGGAGAACGGAGGTAGGGCGTGCTCTCCGAGCGCACCGCGCCAGAAGACGGAGGCAGATCTCTGCTCCCCGAAGAACGAAGAGGAAAGCCCAGAGAACGACATCCATCCATCACGGCCGTCTCGGCGAAACATCAAACCATGTCGCACGCTCCTCAGGATGATTCCGGCGATGCCGAAATCACTTCAGAAGTGTCATCCTCCCCGTTTGGATCCGAACCACACCATTCATCTCGGCGAGCACACGGTACAGATACGTCCCCGAGGGCAGCGAACTCGCATCCACCTGGAACTCCTGACCGACTCCCGCAGAGAAAGGAGATACGCCCGTTGCCAACACTCTGCGCCCAAACACATCAAAAACCTCGATACTCACGCCGGCGGGCGAGGCCAGGTCGAACGAGATGGTCGTTGAGGGATTGAACGGGTTGGGGTAGTTGCCGCGGAGGGAGAAGGTGTCAGGAAGGGATTCGTCAGGTTCTGTTGAAACCGGAAAAGGAACCAACTCTATCGATTGGCCATCAGGAAATACAGCGAGAACACTAAAAAAGGGGCCATTCTGATTGCCGACAGAATCCTGGAAACCAGAAAGCAACAGCGTAATCACATCGCCCGGATCGAACGGAGGAGGGTTATAAGCAATCACGGTCGCTGGACGTGGGTCAACAAGAATGAATTCTCCATCAGGTATGAATGTGACATAATCCGTGCTTTCGCCGTAGGCAATGTCGTCGGCGAGAATTACGGTCCATTCGACATCGGACATTAGCGTATCGGTAATCCCATGAATCACGTTGACATCAATAGAACCCGGATCCGACCCAACTT
>JADFLK010000441.1 GCA_022564455.1 Bacteroidota bacterium | reverse complement strand
ATAGTCGCGGGCGGGGGGGATGGGACGGTAGATCTTGCCTTTGGTGCGCGCGTCGCCTTCAAGCGAAGGGTCCAGCTCGAAGGGCTCGAACGTTGCCCAGCGCCACTGATCGGCGTGGCGATCCCAGTCTCCGATAAGCATATCGAACAAGCGCGAGCGTAGGAAGAATCGTTGATCAACACGGTGGTCGTTGTCGCCCTCGACCTTGCCGAACATCTTCGCCGATGAAATCACGTTCTCCGAATTGCCCATGCCGGCGTTGTCGGACATGTCGTCGTTGGGGCGTTCCTCGAAGAGTGCCAGCCTGTTGCCGAACTCCTCTCGGTACACGCCAAGGCGGGGATCGTCTGGAATGAGCACAAGTCGAGGGTTCGTGTGGTAAATGCCGGCGTCATCGGCCAACTCGGCGACCGCGAGTGCTGCCCACGGTATCGTCGCTGAGGCCAGATCGTCGAGAACGTTGGCGACGATGCTCTCCTGAAAAGGACCGGGAAGAAGGCGTCCTGTCACTTTGTTCAGGAGCCGGAGCACGTACTGGTGCCCGTCTCCAGCCTGCATCCGCAGTGACAGCGTTTGAAAGCCACCACCTTTTCGGATGGGGGTGAGCCCACCGTGAACGTCGAGGTCGAGAACCGGGAACTCTACCGGCGTAGCCCACGCCGTGCGATATCCACTTCCCAGCAGGGCACGTTGCGCGCGCCCCGTTTCATATTCCTGGCTCACAGCCTGAATAACGGTCGAATCCGCATACGATGGAAGCGAGGAAAGATCGATGTCGGGCACATCCGGCTCAATGCGATCGAGCGCTCGGCCGTACAGCCGACTGTGATAGATGACGGTTGACTCGCCGGTCGCGGGATCTACGGAAAAGGTGTCGAGCCACACCGACCCGTCTTTCATGTATCGGATTCGCATAAAACCGCGATCGGAGGAAGCCAGGCCTGCACCACGGCCGGAGGCCACCGGTTCACTCCGCGCCGCCGAACCACTAATTAAGTAGTGCTGTGTTAACTTTACGGAGGTGTTGAGGGGGAAAGCTTGCAGGCTCCGCTCGTGTGCCGCAGCATAAATTACCCGGTCGCGCGTTCGGAAGACATCGCTCAACGCCGTGCGGTGTGCCCGGTACCGTGGGTGGGCCAAATCTTGCCGCGTACCCGCGAACTGGCGGTACAGCGGGTACGCCGATCCTATAATCGGCAGCGGAAGCAGGTGGCGGCCCAAACTGAACTGGCCGCCGTGGGGACCATTGCTGCGTAGTGGATGGTGGCCAACCACGAGCACGTTCTCATCGTCGTACTCTTTGAGAATGTCCTCCATTGCGAAGATGATGTCGCCGGGGTTGGTGATTTCGTAACCGCCTTCGTCGTTCGCTACGTCGCCCGCATCGCCGATGGGCCTGGGTTCATCCTCCAGCCACCACGCCGTATCCAGGCCTACGAGTACGATGTTGTCGTTTAGTTCCAGTACCACGGGGCCGGAGCGCGCATCGCCGGGGATGAACACGTCGTCGCGGCCGAGCAGGCGCTCCAGCTCTTCCTCCTGCCGCCGCACGGACTCTGGGCCGTCCCAGTCGTGATCGCCAGGCACTACGAATACACGCCCGTCAAACCCATTGACACTTTCGGCAATCATCGCCAGCCGCCGGTTCGCCTCACCGCGGCTTGCTGCGGCAGAATCCGGCATGCCCGCATCCAACTGATCTCCGAGGAACACGACGGCGCTTTCCTCCGAGGCATTTCGAAGCTCCCGCGCCAGCGCCAGCAGCACCGGGGCCGCGTCATCCACCTCGCCGCTTCCCGTGTTTCCGAGGAGGAATACTTCGTACTCCACATCGTCGGCCGAAACCGCGATCTCCGGTGTGTGCCGGGCAGGGGCTACGTATGTCCGCGTGGCAGCGCATCCCGAAAGCGCGAGAACAGAAACCAGAAGAAGGGCGCGTGGGCCTGTCATTGGGTGGCGGATTATTCGTCGAGGCGCTCGTCGAAGCGAAGGAGCGTCGCGGGG
>JADFLK010000085.1 GCA_022564455.1 Bacteroidota bacterium | reverse complement strand
CTTCAACATTCAGAAGACTGAAATTCAGCGACATTTAAGGGCCAGATTTTTAACTCCTCTTTACGTCGCTTTTCACCTTTTCCTTTTTACTTCACCCTTTTCCCTTCCCCTGGCTCTCTTCAGCCTTCACCTTTCATCGTTCAGCCCTCAGAACAGCGTGCTGTCCGGTACGATCTCTTCGAGGCTCTCCTTGTACGCGCGCAGAAACGACGCCGCCATTGCGCCGTCGATGAGTCGGGGGCCGTCGCTGAGCGAGACGTACATCATCTGGCGGATGGCGATCACGTCGCCCAGCACCGGGTCTTCCACCACCACCGGCCGCTTGACGATGGCCCCCGGCGAGAGGATGGCCACCTGCGGCTGGTTGATAATGGGCGTCCCCATCAGCGAGCCCAGGGAGCCCACGTTGGTGATGGTGAAGGTGCCGCCCTGCAGCTCGTCCGGCAGCAGTTGCTTGTTGCGGGCGCGGTCGGCGAGGTCGGCTACGGCGTGCGCGAGGCCCGTCAGATTGTGCTGGCCCGCGTTTCGGACGACCGGAACGAGCAGCCCCTTGGAGCCGATGGCTACGGCGATGCCGATGTGGAAGTCCTTCTTGACCATGATCCGCGTGCCCTCCACCGACGAGTTCATCAGCGGATGGGCGCGTATGGGCTCGATGGCCGCATAGAGGAAATACGGCGTGTAGGTGAGCTTCGTGCCCTCACGAGCCAGGAAATCCGCCTTGTGCTTCTCACGGTGCGCCACGACTCCGGTCATGTCGATCTCCGTGAACGACGTCACGTGGGCGCTCGTCGCCTTGGAGCGCGTCATGTGCTCAGCGATGAGCTGGCGCATCCGGTTCATCTCGATGACTTCGACACGTGCGCCGCCCTCTTTCGAAACAGCGGGAACCGCGACCGGCGTCGGAACTGCTTTCGGAGCAGGAACTGCAGCGGGCTGCGCACCTCTATTATGGAGGTAGCCCATCACGTCGCTCTTCGTAACCCGGCCGTCGGCGCCGGTGCCGGCGATGGCCTCCAGTTCGCCCATCGAGAGCCCTTCCGTCTCGGCGATCGAGCGTACGAGCGGAGAATAGAACCGGCCGTCCGAACCGCGACGCTGGATGGGCGCCCCAGCGGCAACGGGAGTAGTGACAACGGGTATTGCTGCGCCGTCGCCGGAAGGAGCGGGGGTCGGTGATGCAGCGGGTTGAGGTACCGGCTCGGGAGCGGGCGTTGCCGCTGGGGTAGCCGCCGGAATCGCTGCGCCATCCCCAGAAGCTATAACGGCGATGGGCGTACCGACATCCACGGTCTCTCCTTCTGGAACGAGAATTTCCACAAGTACGCCGGCCGCCGGACTGGGAATCTCGGAATCCACCTTGTCTGTGGAAATCTCCAGCAGCGTTTCGTCGAGTTCCACCTCGTCGCCAACCTGCTTGGCCCACGAGAGTACGGTGCCTTCCATTACGGATTCGCCCATCTTGGGCATCACCACGTTCACGCGCTCGCCGCCTCCAGCAGGGGCAGCGGAGGGCGCAGCCCCATTCCCGCCCGCAGTTGCGGGTGCCTCGGGCTCGGGGATAGATTTTTCCACAACGGGCTCTTCGGCTGGAGCGGGATCACCGCCTCCTGTAGCAATTTCCGCATTCACATCCGAATCGATGACGGCAATGGGCGTGCCGACATCTACCGTATCCCCTTCCTGAACGAGAATCTCGACAAGCTTTCCGGCAGCAGGGGCGGGTATCTCGGAGTCCACTTTGTCAGTAGAAATTTCCAGTAGCGTCTCGTCCAACTCGATGATGTCACCGATCTGCTTTTTCCATTCCAGAACGGTGCCTTCCATGACGCTTTCGCCCATCTTGGGCATGACGACATCGACGCGGGCCATGATAATTGTGGTTGGTACTCAGAAAAGACGGGCGTGAAATATACCGCCGCACGTGCGAGGCAATTACTTGCGCGCGTGTTTCGCCGTTGATTCGCCGAGGGCTCGGATCGCTACAGCGTACCGAAGAAGGCGTGCAGCGCCTGCATGTCCTCGTCGGTCATATTCCCGAGTACGCGAGCGGGCATGAGCTCCTGATCCAGTTCCCTTCCGGCAGGCGTTATCCCCGTCCGGAGGGTTTCCTTGAACAGGTCCAGTTCCCACAATCCGGCCGCGGCCAATCCGGGGCCGGGTGGCGCATCGGGGATTGGAATCACTTCCATGCCTTCCGCATGTTCGCCGTGGCAGTAAACGCAAAAGGCGCCGAACAGATACTCGCCGTATTCGGGCGTTGGGCCCACAGGCGGTCGAGACGTTGGGCTGGCTTCTGTCGTGACCTCAGAAGCAGGGTCAAACGGTCCCGCCGAAAGCATGCGGCCCATCACCTTGATTTTCGTCGTTCCCGGCTCGTTCTCGACCGGCGGAACCGAGCGGATATACGAAATCAGTGCACCAACATCTTCGTCTGCCAAACCGTGATAGGCCTTTGCGGGCATAATGATTAGTGATGTGCCGTCCGGCCCGACTCCATGGCGGATCGCTCGCTCGAGTTCGGCGTCCGTTCGTTGGTCGCCGATCCCTCCAGGCGTCAGATTTGGGGCAACGACACGAAACGGCGGCGCATCAAACATTTCCTGACCACTCAGGTCATCTCCGTGACAGTCATTGCATCCGATCGACGCGGCGAGGTGTGCACCTCGCGCAACCTGTGCCGAGTCATTCGAGACATTCAAGGCCACGTCCGGCAGTTCGTAGGTCTCGCCGACTTTCGAGCCTCCGATCATGTACATGGCAAACCCGAGGATGAGAAGAAGCACGACCAGCCCGCCGAGAATGCGGGCGATCCACTTAAGGGCGCGTTTCATGGGGACATGGGTGAAATGGAACCGGTCCACATAGATACGACACAGCCCACCAATAAAGAAAGCCCCGCCTTGCGATGGCAAACACCGTAGGAACCCTCAGGTAGAGCGGTCGTAAATTGCTATCGTTTCGATATCATGCTCTGTACGCCAACATGGCACAACTCCTGATTCGCAACATCGACGACGACGCTTTCGCACGCTTAAAAGCACGTGCAAAGGCTCGTGGCCGGAGCCTCCAGGCGGAAACCCGCCTGATTTTAGAGCAGGCGGCCGCTGTTGACCCGGACGAAGTATGGGCCAAAATCGATGCGCTTCGTACACGCATCGCCGCGAAGGGCGGCCCTCGTACCGATAGCGTAGCAGCCATTCGGGAGGATCGGGACAAATGAACCCGCTCGTTGTTGACGCGAGCGTCGCGGCGAAATGGTTGCTCGATGAAGAGCACAGCGATGCGGCGTTGCGGCTCCGAACGGGCTCGTTCGAGCTTCACGCACCAGACTTTGTGCATATGGAACTAGCGAGCGTCATCGCCAAATACCACCGTAGGGGTGCGCTTACCACCGTTGAGGCTATTGAACTACACAATGCCGTTAACACCCTACCTATCCGCCTTCATCCGTGGACCGGCCTGATCAAGCCCGCATTTGCACTTTCGCTCGAAACACGCCGTGCGCTGTACGACTGCCTGTATCTCGCCCTTGCCATCGCACTGGATACTCAACTTGTGACGGCCGACCGGAAGTTTTTCGACGCCCTCGCCGATGGCCCGTTCGCGGCGCACCTCATTTGGATTGAGGATGTTCCGACAAGCCTTTCTACCGAAGACTAAAAAAGCCCCATCCCCCGCAATGCTGCGGGGAGCGGAGCTTGAAACTTATTGAGCGTCGATGCTCGAACCGAAAGCCATCAATCGAGCATGAACGCTACTCGCCGGTGTCGACATGTTGCCGGCTGGGCAGCTGATCCTCTTCGGTGGCATCAGCGTCGTTGCCTTCAGCCATAACAGGAGCAAGTTCAGGAACAAGGACATCATCACTTCCCGGCCGGACCATCTCCGTTCCCCCGATGTTTCCGACACCTGAAGCCGGAACATCGCTGCCGGCAATCAGCGGCGCGATGACGAGCGCAATGACGGCGATGAGTTTGATGAGGATGTTCAGGCTCGGGCCGGAGGTGTCCTTCAGCGGGTCGCCCACGGTGTCGCCAACGACGGCCGCCGTGTGGACATCGGAGCCCTTGCCGTACGCCACGCCGTCGAGCGTTACACCGCCTTCGATGAGTTTCTTGGCGTTGTCCCACGCACCGCCGGCGTTGGCCTGGAAGATGGCCATCAACACGCCCGAAACCGTAACACCCACGAGCAGGCCGCCGAGCATGTGTTTGTCGATAAATCCAATCCCAATGGGGACGATAAATGCGAGGAGCCCCGGCTTGATCATCTCGCGGATGGCAGCGGCTGTCGAGATGTCCACGCACTTCGCGTAATCGGCCTTGGCCGTGCCTTCGCGGAGACCGGGGATCTCCCGGAACTGCCGGCCGACCTCCTTGATCATTTCGCCGGCAGCGCGGCCTACCGCGGCCATCGCCATCGCGGAGAAGACGAACGGCAGCATCGCGCCGAGGAGCACGCCGGCGAGGATCGTCGGGTTGGCGACATTGATCGTTTCGATGTGGGCCTGCTGCATGAACGCGGCGAATAGCGCCAGTGCCGTGAGAGCGGCCGAGCCGATAGCGAAGCCCTTGCCGATGGCCGCCGTGGTGTTGCCTACGGCGTCGAGCTGATCGGTGCGCTGCCGGACTTCCGGCGGGAGCTTGGCCATTTGGGCGATGCCACCCGCGTTGTCTGAAATCGGCCCGTAGGCGTCCACAGCCAACTGAATGCCCGTCACGGAGAGCATCCCAACCGCCGCGATGGCGATGCCGTACAGGCCCGCAAACGTGTACGATCCGATAATGGCAAGCGCGAGAACGATCGCCGGAAGGCCCGTGGAGTACATGCCCAAGCCGAGGCCCGCGATGATATTCGTGGCCGAGCCCGTCACGCTCTGGCGCGCAATCCCCGTAACCGGCTTGCCATGCAAGGACGTGTAATACTCCGTGATGAGGCCAATCAGCGTGCCGGCCCCTAGACCAATCAATACGGCAAAGAAAATCCCGTTGGCCGTGTACGTGAACTCGCCGATGATAGGCGTGGTCACCGTGAACTCGCCCGGCATCATCCCGCCGATGATAAAAAACGACAGGACGGCCATGAGGCCCGTCGCGCCGAACTCACCGATGTTGAGGCCCTTCTGCGGGTTGCCGCCTTCCTTCACTTTAACAAAGAAGGAGCCGACTATAGAGACGAGGATGCCGACAGCGGCGATCACGAGCGGCAAAAGAACGGGGCCCAGCTCCATCGCACCCATATCACCCAGTGTTCCGATAAACGCGGCGCCGAGCACCATAGTAGCAATGATGGATCCCACGTAGCTCTCAAAAAGGTCGGCGCCCATGCCGGCCACGTCGCCCACGTTGTCGCCCACGTTGTCTGCGATGGTCGCAGGATTCCGCGGGTCGTCCTCCGGAATGCCCTCGTAGATCTTGCCGGCAAGATCCGCGCCCACATCGGCCGCCTTCGTGTAAATGCCGCCGGCTACGCGTGCGAAGAGGGCAATGGAGGATGCACCAAGCGAGAAGCCGGTGAGAATGTTGATGACTTTCGTGATGTCCCAATCGGTCATCCCGTCGTAGATCAGGAACAGGCCACCGAGGCCAAGGAGGCCAAGGCCAACCACGGCGAGGCCCATCACGAGGCCGCCGGAGAACGCCACATTCAGCGCGGGGCCAAGGCCTGTCCGTGCGGCGTGGGTAGTGCGCACGTTCGCTTTTGTAGCCACGCGCATACCAATGTTGCCTGCCAAGCCGGAGCAGAACGCGCCGGTCACAAACGAAATGGAGATCATCCAGGATGAGTCGGGGCGACCCAGGTTGACAAACGCAAGCAGGGCGGCGACCGACGCCACAAACACAAAGAGAACGCGGTATTCGCGCTTGAGAAAGGCACGAGCACCCTCGGCGATGTTCTCGGCAATCTCGGCCATGAGATCTGTACCCACCTCCTGTTTGACGACCCACCGCGCGCGCATAAACGCGTAGGCGAGCGCCACAATCCCAGCTGCAGGCACGAGAAGGGCAAGTATCTGTTGGGTCTCCATGAGGGAATTAGGGGTTGGTTGGGTGAACGTTTCTGTTGCGTAGTTGGAAGTGCGTATTCCACCGACGTCGCGCTCTCACGCAACACGGAATAGAGTACAAGACGGGTTAACCCCGCCGATTGTAGCGGTTCATGGCGGTCAACATACCGTCGCGGACGAAGCAGAGAGCGGCCTCAGCCGCTGTCTCTATGGCCTTTTCAACATCAGGCCGTTCCTCCTCCAGAAACGGCTCGAGCACATAACGCACCTGGCCGCCGCGCGGGAAGCTATCTCCTATACCGACGCGCAAGCGGGGAAAATCCGTCGAATTAAGGTGGCTGATAATGTTCTCGATGCCGTTGTGGCCGCCGGCACCACTCTTCTCGCGCAGCCGGATGGCGCCAAGTGGGAGCGCAATGTCATCGTAGATGACGAGGATGTCTTGCGGCTTTAGGCCGTAGCGGCGGCGGAGCGCCTGAAATGCCTGCCCGCTGCGGTTCATGAACGTTAACGGCTTGGCAAGGGCTATCGGGCGGCCGCGCCACCTTCCTTCTCCAACCATCGACACCGCCGCTTCATCGCGCAGGGCAATGCCGACCTGCTCAGCAATCCGGTCCACCACCATGAACCCCGCGTTGTGCCGCGTGCCGTCGTAGTTGGGGCCAGGATTGCCGAGGCCAATGATCAGCCGATTGGCGCGTGCCATCGTATCCGTTTTGTTGAGTTCTGCGGAGTCGCCCGTCCGCGAACGGAAGCGCCACAAACGCTGAAGCAGGCCGAAACGCGTGGAGCGCTCCGGCCTGCCCGAGTTTGGGGAATCGGAAGGCAACGGGCCTTACTCGACCGGCTCTTCGCCGGAGCCTTCCGCAGCTTCTTCGCCCTCGGCCCCTTCTTCCCCTTCTTCCGGACGCTCGATGAGGTTGCCTTCCTCGTCGTACATCTCGAGGGCTTCCTCAACTTCAGGCTCCACCTCGACACGCGGAGCGGCCACGTTAACAAGTGTGCGGGCCGGATCGGTCAGCAACTCGATAGCTTCGCCGAGTTCGATATCGGACACATGCAGAGAATCGCCGATGTTCAAGTCGGAAACATCCACCGAAATGTGGCCCGGGATATCCTTAGGCATGCAGCGAATTTCCAACTCATAGAGCGGTTGCGATAGGTTGCCGCCATCCTTGACGCCTGCCGCCATACCTTCGAGGCGGATCGGAATTGTCACCGTGATGGCTTCACCGCGCGTCAGCGCCTGAAAGTCCAAGTGAACCGGCATGTCGGAAACCGGATGGAAATCCACGGTTTTCACAATGCACTCGTACTCTTCTCCATCCAGTTCAACCACAACAATGTACGTCTCGGAGGTGTGGATGAGTGGACGGAGATCCAGAACCGGCACACTGAAATGGACCGGTTCGGTGTGGGTCCCATAGAGAACACACGGCACTCTTCCTTCGCGGCGAACGGCCTTTACGGCTTTCTTGCCGAGTTCGCGCGGCTGAACATTGAGGGTGAGGGTTTGCATGATCAGGTGGATTACGTATTGAAGATTTCGTAATGCGTAAGATCTCAAACAAATCAATACGCAATACGGATTACTCAATAACTTTATTCGACAAAAAGGGTGGAAACGGATTCGTTGGCGAAGATGCGGTGGATGGCATCGGCGAAAAGCGGTGCCACGGAAATGACGTGGATCTTGCTGCTGGATTTCTTCAGCGGCACGGTGTCGGTCACAATGAGGCGGCTCAGTTCGCTGTCCTCAATACGTTGGAGGGCCGGCCCCGAGAGGAGTGGATGCGTGCAGAATGCCTGAATGTCGAGCGCGCCGGCTTCGCGCAGAGCTTGCGCGGCCGAGCACAATGTACCCGCCGTGTCTACCATATCGTCGATGAGCAGACAATTGCGGCCATCCACTTCGCCGATGATATTCATAACCTCGGCGATGTTGGCTTCCGGGCGGCGCTTGTCAATCAGGGCGAGATCGGCGCCAAGGCGCTTGGCGTACGCCCGCGCCACCTTGGAGGCCCCAACATCCGGCGCAACCACCACGAGGTTCTCCATGGGCTGCATTTCGAAGA
>JADFLK010000084.1 GCA_022564455.1 Bacteroidota bacterium | reverse complement strand
GTAATCCACAAACGGGAGTGTGTACGCCCCGCCGTTCAGCGACCTTGTTTCGCCTCGCTGGATCAGCAACTCGGTTCCATCGCCGGGATCCTCACTCATGGCGCTCGGGAACGCCGCCACGTAGAGATCACGAAAGAGACCCTCGCGCACGGACGGATGCTGGATCCACTGGCCGCGGCCATCCTGGTAGACCACGTTGCGCGTCTGAAAGGTTGCTCCGGTCGGGGCGACCCAATCGAGGAGATAAACGGGGCGGCCCTCGACTGTCTCTTCCGTGCCCGTGTACGTGACCTCGTAGCCGTCAACGGGGAGCGTTTCACCGAGCGCCACCACGAAGTTGTCGCGGTTGCCGCGAAGCTCCGTTCCCACGCCATCCGAAACCGGATCGTTGAAGACGGAGGAAGCGAAGATGCCCAGCAGCGCAAGCCCGAACCCGACGTGGGTAAGTGAACCTCCGGCCAGCTTGAGGTTGCCACGTGCCACCCGGAAAAGAACGAACAGGTTGCCGTAGAGAGCAAAAAACGCCGTGAAGAGCAGCATCAGGAGGAGGAGGCTCGTCCCATGCGTTCCGAAAAATGACGTGATGGACGCGGGCAGAATCCCAGCCTCAATGACGGTGGCGGTGGTGAGTTCGGTGGCCGGGCGGATGGTCTCCTGAACAAAAGGCGTAACGAGCAGGATCACGCCCGTAGACACAACCGTCAGCGCCAGCGGCTTCAGTAGCACGCGGTTGACATTCTCCACGCTCATCTTCCTCCACCAGAACACCTGTCCCAGACCCGCAAGAAACGCTATACCAATGGCGAGGGGGATCGTCCACGCATTGTAAAAGGCTACGGGAACGCCACTCGGGTTGTCGCGGAAAAGCTTTCCGAAGATGGGTGCGCTTGTTCCAAGAATGATGACGAGCCCTGTCATCGCCAACAGCAGTGCGCCGGTGAAAATCATGCTCTCGCGTGAGAGTGTCGCAGGCGGCGTCTTTGGCGCAGGGAGCTCGCGATAGCGGTACGCGAAGAGGCCGAACCCGAGCACGCCGATGCTCAAAATCCAGAGCAAGAGTTGATTGTAGAGCCCCAAATCAACAAACGAATGCACCGACACGTCACCGAGAATACCCGAGCGCGTGAGGAACGTGGAATAGATGACGAACTGGAACGCCACGACCGACAGCAGTAGCGCAGCCTTGTGGCCCCCGCTGGTTCGCTTCTGAACAACCATGGCATGCAACGCACCGACCCCGAAAAGCAACGGCACGAGCGAGGCATTTTCGACTGGATCCCATGCCCACCATCCACCAAACGAGAGTGTGACATACGCCCAGTAGCCGCCCATCATGATTCCAAGAAACAGCACCGCGCAACCTGCCAGCGACCACGGCAAGGCCGGTTTCACCCACTGCGTGTACTGACGCTTCCAAAGGCCAGCAATGGCGAATGCGAACGGCACCATCATCAGCGTGAAGCCTGTGAACAGCGTGGGTGGGTGGATCACCATCCACGGGTTTTGCAGGAGGTCGTTGAGCCCCTGCCCATCCGGCGGAACGAAACCCGCAACCTGCAGCATCGGGGCGTCGGGGAATTTGGCCACGAGCGACATGAAGGGCGATGCGCCGATGGCCAGCGGGCCAAGTTTGATCCCCACGATCATGGACAGCAGGAAGACCTGGCACAGTGCCACGACGGCCATCACGGGCGCCTCAAAGAAGCGGCGCTGCGCGATGGCCTCCTCGCTGAGGCCCTTCGTGCGCGAGGCCCACCACAGCAGCGATCCGCCCACAACCGTGGTCATAATGGCCCACAGGCTGAACGAGCCCTCCTGCCCGGCCCAGAATGCCGAGAACGTGTAGCGCCACGGCATGGCGTGGGATGTGTGCTGGTAGATGTAGGCGTACTCGAAGCGCCGCCCAAACAGCAGCACCCACAGGATAATGGCCGAAACCGCCATGCCTGCCGCCATCACGCCCCAGCCGATCCGGCCGTAGCGCTTCCACACATCAGCATCTCCGCCACCCTTCGCGGCTTTGAAAAATAACACGCCGGAGGCGATGCACGCCACGAAGGCTGTGAGGACGGCCAGGAAGCCGATGGTTCCGAGAAGCATGGTAAACGACGATCAATCCGTTATCGAGACCGACATCATACGCCAAGTTGGGCAGATCGGCTACGTTCACGGAATTTTGCCTGCGAGGCGCGGTGCCAACACCAACAGGAACGCCCCTCCACATAGCAGCCGAGGGGCGTTTGGACGCAGAGCGTGTGGACGCAAAGCGCCAAAGGGCACCAGCCTGCGGCGGAGGAGAGCGAACCCTCGTATGTACACTGCGGGAGCCGCCCGAACCCTCTCGCCTACCACGGTCTCCGCAGCATTGCAGAGTAATCCCGCCGTACAGCGGGATTGTGGCCTGATGGTCAGGTTCTGAGGCCTGCTCCCTGTTGGAGCATTGTCAGGGTCGCATCATAATCCGCAGACCGGTGAATGCGTGGCGGCTGCCGAAACGGTCGCCACGCACCCCAATATAGGGCCAGAGGCGTCTGGTTCCACACCAGCACGGCAATAGGCCTGACTTCGGAACGTGCTCAACCCGCCAGCACCTTGTCGAGTTTGGCCGTAAGAGCCTCGGCCTCTTCCACCGCCTGCTCCTTGATCTGATCGACCTCCGAGCGCGTAGCGTACAACTCGCCGGCCATTTCGAGCGTGCCGATCACGGCATGCGTGAGATCGGGCTGTGTGGGAATGTTGTTGCGGAGGCGTGTGAGCCGCTCGTCCACCATGGTCGCTAGATGCCGTGTGTAGGCCTCGTCGGCTGGGGCCACACGGAGCGGGTACTCGCGGCCGAGAATGGTTACGCGGATCGACTTGGAATCGGAATCGGGCATGGCATGAGGCGCAAGAACGCCAGTTTACGCAGCTTCAACAGGCTCCCCGAGCACGTCGTTGATGGTGGCGATGAAGTCCTGAATCTTTGCCTTCAACTGTTCGGGGGTCTCTCCATCGCCTCCAAGGCTGAACCCGCCGCCGGCACCGCCGGCTTCCAGTTCTTTCACCTGCGCGGAGAGCGCCGCGTTCTCCTTCCTCAACTTGTTGATCTCCGTGATCGCCTTGTTCACACGGTCGCGTAAGTCGACAAAGGCTTTCAGGTCCGCGAGGTCAGTGGGTTCGTCCTGGACTTGGCTCGTGGCCATAGGGGGATGGGTGGGTTTGATGGAATATAGACGTGAGTGGCCAAATTGGCGACTCCGTTTTGCCCTCTCCTCACGCTCTAAGCTGAGCGCCGTACTCCCGCTCGAGCGCCTTCACCACCTTGCGGATGCGGCCGTCCACCTCCTCGTCGCGGAGGGTACGGTTTGCCAGGAATCGCAGGGCGAACGCCACACTCTTCTGGCCGCCTTCGACACGGCCACCGCGATAGAGGTCGAACACACGGGCGCTTTGAAGAAGTGGCCCCGCCGTCTGCCGGATGGTCGCCAGCATAGGCCCCACGGGTTGGCCGTCGCCAACAACCACCGCCAGATCACGGTCTACCGCCGGGAAGCGGCTGATGGGTTTGTAGCGCAGGTTGCCATCTCTGTGAGCAAGCTCGGCAAGCAGGTCTGCGTTCAACTCGGCGACGAAAAGCGGCGCTCGCAGATCGCGAATCTCGGCCAGTTCATGCGACACACGGGCAATGACACCAAGGCGCTTCTCTCCAACGTGGAGTACAAGACGATAGGCCGTGAGCGCATCCGGCTCGGTGGAAGGCGTTTCAGTGATCTCCGGCAAATCAAGCGCGCCTAGTACGTGTTCCAGCGTGCCTTTCAGATCAAAGAAATCGGCGGCGCGGGCTTCCGTATTCCAACCCTTCTCCTCAACCGAACCCGTAATCCCGAGAATAAGGCTCGTGTGCTCGTGATAGCCCTTCACAGCCTGCCCCGCCCCTGCGGGGGGGTCGGACGGATCGGTGCTGCGCGTGTACACATGCCCGAACTCCATCAGGCGGAGGGATTCCGCACCGCGCGCCTGATTGTATGCGACCACACCGAGAAGCCCCGGAAGCAGACTCGGACGCATGGCCGACATGTCCTGCGAGATGGGGTTGAGCGTCTCGACGATTTCTGCATCCACGCCGGTCCACAACGCAGCCACGAATTGCTCGGCCGTCTCTTTTGGAACGAGCGAGTTCGTGCACAACTCCCTAAATCCGAGGCCCACCAACCGGATCCGCACGTTGTCGAGCAGCTTTGCCTCGGGCGTATCTCCAGCCGGAACGAGCGGTACGGGCGTCGTAGCAGGCGAGGGAATCCGGTCGAAGCCCCACAGCCGCGCAATCTCCTCAATCACGTCGATCTCGCGCTCGATGTCTGGGCGGAAGGGCGGAATCGTACATCTCAGGCCACCTTCTCCATCTTCCACCTCAAACCCGATGGCCGTAAGGAGGCGGGTGATGTCGTCGATCGGCACCTCAATCCCGAGCACCTTCGCCACACGTTCCGGGCGAAGGTTGACGGTCAGCGGAGTGTGCGGCATCGGATGGGCGTCCACCATGCCAGGTACGATCTCGCCTCCGGCGACCTCCACAATAAGTTGCGCAGCCCGCGCGGCAGCGTGCGCCTGCCCCGTCGGATCGACACCGCGCTCGAAACGATACGAAGCGTCCGTTTGCAGCCCGAGGGCTTTGGCCGCTTTGCGGATGGAAACGGGCTCGAAGTAGGCGCTTTCGAGAAGGAGGTTCGTCGTAGCCTCGGAGACCTCGGAGCTCGCACCGCCTATCACGCCCGCTACGGCGACCGGCTTCTCGGCGTCGCAGATGAGCAACGTGCCCTCGGGAAGCTTGCGCTCTTCGCCGTCGAGTGTGGTGATGGTCTCCCCTTTCACGCTGCGGCGCACGATGATTTTCCGACCCGCGACAAGGTCGTAGTCGAAGGCGTGGAGCGGCTGGCCGAACTCGTGGAGGACAAAATTGGTCACGTCCACCACGTTGTTGATCGGCCGCAGGCCGATGGCTTCCAGCCGGCCACGCAGCCAATCCGGTGAAGGCCCCACTTTCACACCTCGGATCATCATACCCACGTAGCGCGGACAACCCTCGGGGTCCTTGATCTCAACCGAAATCTGTTCAGCGGCCTCTCCTCCCTCTTCGACAAGCGCAACCTCGGGCAGTTTGAGCGGCTGCTTTGTCAACGCGGCCAAGTCGCGGGCCACGCCAATGTGGCTCGTTGCGTCGGGGCGGTTTGGGGTGATGGCGAGATCCAGCACAGCATCGCTTTTCGACTGGCCCGTGGCCTCCAGGTATTCTCCAAACGGCTGCCCAATCTCTGCAGAGTCATCCAGTACTAGAATGCCGTCGTGTTCGTCGCCGAGACCCAGTTCGTCTTCTGCGCAGATCATCCCCTGAGAGACCTCCCCGCGCAACTTTGATTTCTTGATCTTTACCGCCACACGCTCGCTCGGGTCTTCGCGCGAGGGTAGCATCAATGTTGTCCCCACGGTCGCCACCGGCACTTTCTGCCCGCCGGCCACGTTCGGCGCGCCGCACACAATCTGGAGCGGTTCGCCTTCTCCGACATCAACCTTGCACAGCGTCAGGCGATCTGCGTTTGGGTGCTGAGAGGTCTCCAGCACGTGCCCGACGACGACACCCGACAAATCTGCGCCGACCCGTTCGATCTCTTCGAGCTCGAGGCCGGACATCGTGAGCAAATCGCCCAGTTCCTCTGCCGAGAGGCCGGTTTCGACGTAGTCACGGAGCCAGTTGGTGGAGATGCGCATGGACTAGAGCGTAATGCGTTTTGCGTAATGGCTGCTTCTAGCTTTCCTTACGCAATACGGAATACGCAATAATTAGGAAAAGGGGTGGAGGTGTCTAGAACTGCCGCAAGAACCTCACGTCGTTTTCGTAAAACAGGCGGATGTCGGGGATGTCGTGGCGAAGCATGGCCTGCCGCTCCACGCCCATCCCGAAGGCGTAGCCGGTGTAGCGCTCTGAGTCGATACCGACGTTTTCGAGCACGTTCGGATCGACCATGCCACAGCCGAGGATTTCCATCCAACGGCCACCGTCCGGGTCGTTTTCATCCTCCCACCAGATGTCCACCTCAGCGCTGGGCTCGGTGAACGGGAAATAGCTCGGGCGGAAGCGCATCTGCACGTCATCTCCGTAAAAGGCCTGCGCAAAGGCGTGGAGCATCGCTTTGAGATCCGCGAAGGTGACGCCTTCATCCACCACAAGGCCCTCCACTTGATGAAACAGGCAATAGCTCTTGTACGAGATGGCCTCGTTGCGGAAGACGCGGCCGGGCGCGATGACGCGGATCGGCGGCTTCTCGTGCTCCATCACCCGAATCTGGACGGGCGAAGTGTGCGTGCGGAGGACGACGCCGCGTCCTTTCGGCGGTGGCGCCTCGATGAAGAACGTGTCCTGCATGTCCCGCGCCGGGTGCTCGGGCGGAAAGTTGAGCGCCGTGAAGTTGTACCAGTCGTCCTCGATCTCGGGGCCGTACGCGACGGAAAATCCGAACCCCTGAAAGATGTTCTGGATGGCGTGGAGCGTCTGCGTGAGCACGTGCAGTGTGCCCGGTTCAATGGGCGCCGGAACACGGCCCGGAAGCGTGAGGTCGATGTCCGAAGCCGTGGACTTTGGCGATCCGGCCAGATCGTTCCGCGCGGCATCCAGCCGGGCCTGCGCCTGTAGCTTGAGGGCGTTCAGGCGCTGCCCCATCTCCTTGCGCCGCTCACCCGGCACCTCTTTCATCTGGGCGAACAGGTCTGTTACCACACCACTCTTGCGTCCGAGGAAACGAATCCGGAAGGCCTCGGCTTCTTCGGCGTTCGTCAGCGTGGCGGCGTCGATCTCGGCCGAAACGGCGTTGATTTGTTCCACAAGAGAGGTTGTAGGAGCTTCTGTGGACATGTGGCTAATGCGTATTTCGTATTGCGTAGTTCTAGCAGACAAGCATTCTTACGAAATACGGAATACGCAATAAAACAAAATCCCGCCGATTCCGAGGTCGGAAAGGGCGGGGAAGTGGTCGCGCGGGGAGAATCAGGCTTGTGCCTGCTCGACCACCGCGGTAAAGGCTTCCGCGTCGTGTACGGCAAGGTCCGCCAGCACTTTCCGATTCAACGGAATGTCGGCGTTCTTGAGGCCGTTGATGAGGCGCGAGTACGTGGTGCCGTTCTGCCGGGCCGCCGCGTTGATGCGGGCGATCCAGAGGCGGCGAAAGTGCCGCTTCCGCTGTCGGCGGTCGCGGTATGCGTACTGCAGCCCCTTCTCGACGGAGTGCTTGGCAACGGTGTAAACTTTGCCTCGGCGCCCCCAATAGCCTTTCGCAAGTTTCAGAATCTTCCTGCGACGGCGACGGGAAGCCACGTTGTTTCGTGCGCGTGGCATTTGATGCTCCGGTTTTTATGGAATGGGTTGGGAAAGTGCGGGGTTATCCGCCGATCATGCGCTTGACGCGCTTCGTGTCAGCGGCAGTCACGAGCGTGCTCTTACGCAGGCCGCGCTTCGTCTTCGGGGACTTCTTCGTCAGGATGTGGCTCGCAAAAGCCTTCTTCCGCTTGACGCGTCCGGTCGCCGTCAGTTTGAAACGCTTCATCGCGCCCCTGTTGGACTTCATTTTAGGCATACGGTGCTCCAGTTTGAGCGAATCTAAAAGATAAAGATGAGTGTTGCGGCACCGCACGCCTGAAGTGGGTCTTCATGGCTAATGCGTAGTGGGCGAACGTGATTGCGTGAGGGGCGTGATTACGTGATTGACGTGATCAACGTGAGAACAGATTATGTTGCGTGCCACATGTGGTCTGTTCGAGGCTCGCGCGCTCCGTCGGCTCGCGCCACCAGGAGCCTATCTGACTAAGAGGATTGCAGCGAGGCGAGTGAGGAATCGAGTACATTTTTTAGATCTTTTGAGGCGCATCCCGCAAGCCTGCGGGACGTAACGAAAAAGACAGGAGAAATGGGTAGATTTATTTATCGCCGCCGCAGTAGATCCGTCCTTAGTCAGTCAAGCTCCTAGATCATCCGAAGAACAAAGCGAAGTACGAAGAACCGGTTGATGCCCTTCGTGCCGTTCGCCGATCCTCATTCACCGATTCACGTAATCACGCC
>JADFLK010000083.1 GCA_022564455.1 Bacteroidota bacterium | reverse complement strand
CATAAAAACGGTTGTCAGAGACGATTTCCGTGTATACCGTCCCTTCGTAGGTATAGATCTCGTTCTGCGGAATCGACGCAGTAAGTGTTCGGAATTCGTATCCGGTCCAGTCTACTTCGTCCATCGCTACGTAGGCGCCACCATCGGCCCACAGGCGTACTTTCAGGGTCATATCGTGGTGGGCTGCAGAGCCTGCCACAACGCGTACTTCAATGATGGCCGAGGACCAACTCATGCCCGAATGGCGGACGTTACGCGCAGCCATTTGCACAGAGTCCCGTCGGATAGATGTTTGTATAAACGTGCGCCAGATATCCCCTTCTCCATGGGTATAATAGGGGTGGCCGTTGTCGGTAGAATCGCCGTTGTAACGTTGCCAGTTCTGTTCGGTCTGCTGCGTCTGGAGCACAAACGTTATTTCCGTCGCGCCCGGCTCTGGTGTAATTGGCTCGTCGGTATAGCGGAGACCAGGCTGCCCCGTCCAGGTAAGCCAGTAATAGGCTGTGTCGGTGAACAGGCTGTATTCCTGGCTACTCTGTAGGGGATCGTCAGGTGTCTGGCCTTCATAAATCGTTGTTTCGTAATAGGCCCAACCCTCGTCAGCGCCCGTATTGCGTTTGCCGATGAACTGAATTCGATCAGTCGCATCCATCGACGTGTCATCACCGATGAAGGCAATTGGGATTTCCACCCCATTCTCAAACAGCTTCAGTGTAACCGGGTCGATGGCGGCGAGGATGACGCCGGCCGAGGACAATTCGCTTCCAGAAACCTCATAGATACCATCATCCACAACCTCCAGCTTCACATACGTGAGTGAGGCATCATACCACGATGGATCAAAGTCCGGTGCCTGAGCCCACACGACGGAGGTGCTTATGAAGACAAACGCTAAAGCGCAAGCCAACCTGAGGTTGGGGGCAGCAAATACGCCCTTGTACTTCCGGAAACCGAACGAACGAGTGAGCATGGTCGAGAAATGCTGTAGTGGCCTGATCTCCGGTCACGTTGCACACCATGTGCAGTAAATCAGCCGGAAGTTGCAGAAAATAGTTGTCGTGTCAACACGCCACTAGGCAATTCCTCTGATCTAAGTTCGGGTTGCGAAGATCCGAAATATAAGAGCCTAGGGGGGAAATGCTATCTTTTGGCCCCATTTTTTGTCACCAGCACCCAGTTTCTTAGCCCAATGTCGGTTCCTCGTGTTTGTGCTGTCGTGATCACTTTCAACCGTGCTGCATTGCTTGCGCGTGGTCTTGAGGGCCTGATGGCCCAGGATCGCCCCCTGGACGAGATTCTCGTGGTAGACAATGCAAGTACGGACTCGACCGCCGACCTACTTGCGGGCTCCTTTCCAGACGCGGTTGTGCATAGGCTTGCATCCAACTCGGGCTCAAGCGGCGGTTTTTCTGAGGGTGTTCGCCTGGCACACGAAATGGGCTTCGACTGGTTGTGGCTTCTCGACGACGATGTTGTTGCCGAACCAGCATGCCTGAAGGAACTGCTTGAGGTGGCCGCTGCTTCAGGAAAGAAAGTGGTCGTCCCGCGCAGGCGAGCCGCTGACGGCGCGTATCCGCGAAATGAGGCCATCATCGACGAGCGCATGCAAACGTACCGAGCGCCTGTGAGTAGCGCGCGGTGGGTAGGCATTGACATTTTTACGTTCGAAGGCCCGCTGATCCACCGATCCGTAGTGGATCGTGTCGGCCTCCCCAACTCGAGATTTTTCATCACCGCCGACGATACCGAGTTCTCGGTGCGCGTCTACCAGGAAATGGGCCCTCTTGCCGGGGCGCTTGCCAATCATACCGCTGTCAATCGCCTGTTGCCTTCAGAGGGTGACGTTACAATGCGGTCAGGGCTGAAGCAAGCCATCACGGGAGATTCAGAATTTGTCCTCAGGCCGGACGAGCACTATTGGAAGCACGGCTACTATCTCAGAAATCGGCACCTGATCTGGAAAAAACTGGGCTGGAGGAGGAGGCGTATTCGCCAGCTCGTCATTCACGCCGGCTATCTGGTCACAGATGTTATTGAGTCGGCACGAAGAGGGTGGGATTGGAGACTTAGGTTGCGGATAAATACGCACGCTCTCATGCTCGGGCTCCTTGGAAGAGACGGTGCATTCATCAACCCAACCGAGTACCATGCGATCCGAGCCCGCCGGGCCAAACGTAAAGAATAGTCGTTGTCGATTCGGCAGGAGGGCATTAAGAAGGGCCAGATGTTAGCTCATGAGGATAGCTCTGTGGTTCTTTTGCTTGGCCTCAGTTTGTTCATCAACAGATGCAACACGAGCTAGTACAGGTTCACGGTCCACAACAGCTTGCAAAACGGCCTCCAGTCGTTTGACGTGGTCGCGGCGGTCAAAATCGCGTTCCGCGAGCGAACGTCCCCGTTCTGCCATTGCAGCGAGCTCGCTCACATTTGCAAACGCCTGCTCGATTGCGGTGGCCAGTTCGGCGTCATTCCCGGTGGATACGAAGAAACCGACCTTTTCACGTTCCACGAGGTCTTTGGTCCAGCCGGGGTTAGTGACAATAACGGGGGTTCGGCCGGCGAGGCTGTCGTACAGTTTCGATGGCGAGTTCGTACCTAGTGACGGCACATTGATGAACGTCACCAGCGAGAGGTCGGCGAGGCGAAACCACTCCAGCATTTGATGCTTGGGGAGGGTTGGAACGGTGCTCACATTTGTCAGTCGTTCAGCCCCTTCATCAACCTGCGGTTGGAGGAAGCCGTAGCCGATAAAGACGAAGCGGATGTCGTCGCGATGCTGCAAGCGCTCGGCTGCGCGGAGAAGCATCGGGATGTCATTCATCCGCCCAAATTTGCCACCGTACAGAACAACCTTCTTGCCAGTCAGGCTGTGCTTCGCTCTGAGTGCTGCAAGCCGGGCCTCGTCCGGCCGGTCAATCAGATGAAAGTCAGTTCCATTAACGATGGTCGTGATTTTCTCTGGTGGTGTCCCTGTGCCTACGATGTACTCCGTCATTCCCGGCGACAATGAGATCACGTGTGCAGCACTCTCGTAAAGCTTTCGTTCGGCTCTGAAAAGCACACGCTGGGCCAGCGGATTCCCAATCGCTCCAACTTCGATCGGAACGAGTGGCCATAAATCTTTGACCTCAAAAACCCACGGTACGCGCTTGATTCGAGCGATTTGTCTTGCTGTCCACGCCGTTGTTAAAGGTGTGGAAATACCGAACACCACATCCGGCTTCTCCATTCTCAGCCCCGCAACGAGCGCACGCACCATGTAGTCCGCAAATGCTATGCTTCGCCGCGCCACGCCCATCTCGTTGGAGTATGGGACGCGGATATGGGTTGCATCCACGCCTTTGGGGAGCCATTCGAACTCGTTCGTTATTCTCTGATCGAGAAACGTGCGGCTGGAAACAAGGGAGACCTTGTGGCCCTGATCTACAAAATATTTGATGAATCCATGATGCTTGGCCGTCGTGGAGCAGTCTGGGCTGTTGTAGAATTGGTAGACATAGAGAATGTGCATGGGAGCCGTGTACTTCTGGAAATCCTAAGCGAGAAATGCTCGATGAGGGAGGTTACTCAACGGTCGATCTGAGTACCCTGCGGTATCTAGAAAACTTCAACAGGTTGTTCCACGAAAGCCTACAACACAACACGAACACCGCCGCGGAAGAAGTAGGTATCCAATGTGGCCACGTCCGTGAAGTCAGGCAGGAGGCGGTACGTAACCTGCCCATACGGGAAGAATTTCCATCCTTGGACACGTACGTAGACGCCCGATATGAGATTCAGCCCCAAGGCACCTGCGCTGCCGTTTCCCGCGTAGGTAAGGCCCGACCCGATGTAGGGACGTACCCGGTCGGCCAGCGCAGGCAGGTTGGCATGGATATCCGCCGAGATCGCGTAGACATCACTGGTGTCGGTCGCAAAGCCGCTTCCATTCCTGCTCCAATTGGAGTAGTAGTACTCGATGTTGGGAACAACATCGAATGCATAACTACCCAATGGGATGTAAACCGCGCCGCTTATGCCCCAACGGCCTACATCTTCAAGGTCGTGGTAGGCCACGCCAACACCTGCAGATATCTGGGCCTTTCCCGTCGGGCTCAGCGTCAGCAGAAATCCCAGGAGAAGGAGGGCGAGACGAGTCGACATGTGAGGCGCGAATCGCGCGGCTGAAACTTGCAGTGGAATCCGGAACAGAGAACGGAACACAACGAAATCGTCGGTACTTTGTCCGTAGGCGAACGAGAAAATAGCCACCGGCTATCGGGCCTCCAATACACGGATACCCAAGCCCCGGAACCGTTTGTGGGCTTGCTTGCACAGAACCGGTTGCCTAGTTTCCATCGCTTTCACCAAAAAATGGCCTCACGCCATCCAACGGCGTTTCTATGCGTGATTACGGAGTGGTCGAACAACATGTACGACGATTGGCCTGGATCGCGCCACTGGTGCTGATTCTTTTTGCTGGGTGGGTTTCCACGGCAGTCGCTCAGGTTTCTCCTCAGGTGCAGGAAGAACTGAGGCGACGAGGTATGACGGCCCGTGAGGCTCTTCAGGAGGCAGAACGGTATGGAGTGGATATGTCATCGCCCCAGGCGCTGGAGCGCACGGCGCGCGAACTTGGCTTTTCGGAAGACGCTATTGCGGAGCTACGCCGCTTGCTGGAAGAGCGCGAAGCCCAGCCGTCTCCCTTCGACCGGAATCTCTTTATCATCCAACCACAGTCGGACTCGCTTATCGTGGCGGGCGATAGCCTGCTCATTGCCGACAGCCTGGCGGCCGAAAGGAAGCGCGGCAAGATTGATGAGCGCAGGCGAGAGCGCAACCCATATGCCGACTTGGTTGATGAGGCAACTGGCCTCGAATACTTCGGCTATCGCACGTTCCGCAATGTTGCAGAAGCGGGCCTCGATCAGCCTTCGGACGTGCAGCCTGCCGACGACGCCTATGTGGTGGGTGCCGGCGACAACATCCGGCTCGCCGTCTATGGTGCCGCCGAGTTTAGCTACGAACTTGCTGTAGATCGTGGGGGGCGTGTCAACGTGCCGGGGGTGGGATTACTCACAGTGGCCGGCACTACCCTCGGCGATCTGCAGGGGCGTTTCCAGCGCTTCCTCTCCAGACGTTACGCGGGCATCATTTCGCGGCCCCAAACGGTTTTTGTGGATGTTTCCATTACACGGCTTCGTCCTGTCCGGGTCTTTGTTACGGGCGAAGTGGAGCGTCCCGGCGCCTACACACTCGGCGCGGGCGGCGGCGTATTCAACCTGCTTTATCAGGTGGGCGGCCCTACCACCCGCGGCAGCCTTCGTTCGATTCAGGTGAGCCGTGGCGGCCGGATCATAGCCAACATCGACGCCTACGACTACCTCCTGGAAGGCCGCGAGCCCGAGCCACTGTCTCTCCAATCCGGCGACCGTATCCTCGTACCCGTCCGCGGAAAAACAGCCTATATAGACGGCGCTGTCAGCCGGCCGGGAGTTTATGAATTGCGCGACGACGAGCGGTTTGAGGATCTCATCCGCTTTGCCGGATGGCTGCTGCCGGAAGCCTACGTGGCGCGCTTTCAGGTGGAGCGCATTATTCCGTTTACCGAGCGCCGAGACCCCACGATCGCGCGGCGGGTGCTCGACCTCGACCTACGCGCGGTGCTCACAGGCATCTCCGAATACCACCTCGCGGATGGCGACCGTGTGGAAGTTTTCGCCATCGACGACGTGGACGAAGCTGCGCGCCGAGGGCGCCTCAACGCAGTCATCGTGGATGGCGCGGTCTTTCAGCCCGGCCGGTACGAGTTGGGCGACCGTCTTCGCACGGTAAGTGACCTGCTGGATCAGGCCGATGGCTTGACGGAGGACGCCTACCGCCAGCGGGCCAACCTCGTCCGAAACCGCCCGAACCTGCGCCGCGAAATCGTCGCGCTGGATCTCGGGCGTGTCCTGGCGGACGATCCGACACAGAACCTTCCTCTAAGCCCCGGCGACAGCCTGTATGTGTATTCGGAGCGCGAGTTTGAGCGTGAGCGAGTGGTGAGCATTGAAGGCCAGATACTGAACCCCGGAGAGTATGCCCTGTTCGACGGGATGACCCTTTACGATCTCCTCTTTATTGGAGGCGGCCTGCTCGACCCCGAGTTTCGCTCCGATGTCTTCCTCCCCCGCGCCGATCTCTACCGCCGCCAGGACGACGGCACGCCCGAACTCATCGCGTTCGACCTTGAGCTGGTGCTCGCTCTCGGCGGTGAGGCCGCTATGCTCCTCGAACCGTTCGATCAGATTCGTGTTTACCCGGCTGAGGTTGAGGTGATTCGCGACCAATTTGTTGAAATTAGCGGTGCGGTAAAGGAACCCGGGCGGTATCCGTTTGGCGAGAACATGACCGTGCAGGACGTGATTCTTCAGGCCGGCGGTGTAGTGGAAGGAGCCTACACGGAGTCTGTTGAGGTGACACGCATGGATACCTCTGGGGACATGGAGCAGCGTGCCCAAACGGTGTCGGTTCCTCTTGCGCCGGGTGCGCCATCCATAGAGGCCCGGCTGCCCGGAGGAGTCCGCGTTCTGACCGAGCAAACGTTCGATCTCAACCACCGAGATCGCATCTACGTGCGTCTCGACCCTGATTTTCGGCCCCAGCAAACCGTAACCATTCGTGGCGAGGTGCGTTTCCCCGGAACGTACACGCTGCTGCGTGAGAACGAGCGGCTTAGTGAAGTCATAGAACGCGCGGGCGGCCTTACTCCACGGGCGTATGCGCGCGGAGGGCAACTGTTGCGTGGCGACAGGCAACTCATCGTAGAGATTGATCGGGCACTTACTGGCGAGACACGTGTCGACGTACCCCTGCTCCCGGGCGATGAAGTGACCATCCCGATCCGTCCGAACACCGTTGAGGTTCGTGGCGCCGTACCCAACGAAGGGCTAATCCAGTATGCGGCCGGACGGCGGGTCTCCTACTATCTTGATCGTGCCGGCGGCATCGCAGATAACGCGGAGGATGTGTTCGTTACGCAGGCCTCGGGAGCAGTTTTCAAGCTGCGGCGCGGACTGTTTGCCCAAAATCCTGTGGTAGATGACGGTGGTATCATCTACGTGTCCGAGAAAGAGGTGCGTCCGGCGGGTTCTTCGGATGTGGGAGAGCTACTCCGCGACGGCCTTGCTATTGCCGCCAGCGCCGTTACGGTGCTCGTGCCCCTATTCCTGGTCTTCAGATAATCGAGGGTCGCCTCCCGTGTCGGATCAAGACTCCTACGTCGCTTCTCAGCCACCGACCTCGCAAGCCGACATCGGGCCACTGACGAAAGAACTGTCGGTGCTGGACGGACTTTACGTTCTCGCAAAACACTCCCGGCTGATTATTCTGCTGACGCTCATTGGTATCGGGCTTGGTGTGGTCGTTGCGATCACCACGCCCGCCGAATACACCTCCTCAGCCGTTCTGATGCGCGAAACACAGCGGGAGTCCTCCGGCGGCTCGCTCGCCGCGCTCCGCGGCCTGGGCCTGAACCTGGGCGAGGCTCAATCGGGGTTGACTATTGAGGCCTACCCAAATGTGCTGGAAAGCCACGAGGTTCGTTTCATCCTGCTTGAGGAATCGTTTCCGCTGGCTTCAGGCGAACGGATCACGTTTCTTGAATACGCCCGAAACACCGTACCGAGCAGCCTTGGCGGCCGGTTGAGCAGCTTGTTCGGGTCGAAAGGAGAGGGGCGCGGCGTGGGAGGGAACATTCTTGCTGTCGATACGCTGTCCGTGGCGTATACGTATGAACAGCAGAAGGCCATGGAAACCATGAGCGGGATGATGAGTGTGGATGCGGATGCCAAGACCGGATTGATGACGGTTTCAGTTGCGGCCCAGGATCCGGTTCTTGCAGCATCGCTGGCTGGTCGTCTGGTCGAAGAGTTGCAAACGCGCGTGCAATCGCTTCTTACGCAAAAGGCGCGAGAAGACTACGAGTTTATCCGCGAGCGCACCGAGGAGGCCGAAGCCGACCTCCGAAGCGCCCGTGCGCTGCTCGCCCGCTTCGAAGACCGGAACCGCGGCCTCACGTCGCCGCCGCTCCTCGCCGAACGCGACCGGCTCAGGCAAGAGGTGCGCTTTGCGACCGGTGTTTT
>JADFLK010000440.1 GCA_022564455.1 Bacteroidota bacterium | reverse complement strand
ATCGAATGGACCGCCGTGGCGGATGTCCCAACGGGCAGCCGGTTTAACACGCGCTTAACGGCGGTCTCGGGAGGTGGCATCTATGCCTACGACACGTCGAATGAGGGCGCGCCGGTGTGGTATTCGGACGATGGCGGCGTGACGTGGGAGGATGTCGGCCCGGTGTGGACTGCATGGCCTGCCACGGTAGAAGAGATCGTTGTTGGCCCGGACGGGCGGCTTTATGCGGCATGCTCAGGAACGTTCGCGGGGCACGACGGGGGCGTGTTCCGTACAGTGGATCCAGTGATTGTGGTCGCAGCGGATCCGGCTGTACCCACGGAAGAGACCGGCCTTCGTGTCTACCCCAACCCGTCGTCGGGAACGCTTACTATAGAGGCGGAGCACGACGCGAGAGAGGCTGTCGTCTATGACCTGCGCGGGCGCGAGGTGCTGCGGGCAGCGCTCGTTGCGGGGAAAGCCGAGATGGACGCCGGAGGGCTTCCGGCCGGGGTGTATGTGGTGCGGGCGGGTGCGTTCACGCAGCGGATTACGCTATTAAAATGACGCCCTTGGTCTCCCCTTGTGCCCCGGGCGCTTACGCAGTGCGTGCGGGAAGCCGGACTCAACTGATTACAATCCACTAATCAGCCGATTGCCGGCCGCCCGAAGTGTAAATTGCGCCGAATTTGATAAGCCATGAATGCACTTCCAACCCACCCCCATCCCCGGCGTTGTTGTCGTTCGGCCTGAGCGGTTTGAGGACGAGCGAGGCTTCTTTGCGCGCGCGTGGGCGAAGGACGCATTCGAAGAACAAGGGTTGAACACTTCCCTGGTTCAGTGCAGCAGCTCGTATAACGTGAAGAAAGGCACGCTGCGGGGGATGCACTACCAGGCCGCTCCGCACGCCGAGGCCAAGTTCGTCCGCTGCGCGCGCGGTACGCTTTATGACGTGGCGCTTGATCTCCGGCCGGACTCGGCCACGTTCAGGCAGTGGTTCGGCATCGAACTGAGCGCCGAGAACGGTGTTGCGCTCTACATTCCCGAGGGGTGCGCACACGGCTTCCTGACGCTCGAAGACGCCACAGAAGTTTTCTACATGATTACTGCGCCCTACGAGCCCGAGGCTGCACGCGGCGTTCGGTACAACGACCCCGCATTTGGCATCGAGTGGCCGGGCGAGGCCGTCGTTATCAATGAAAGGGATGCGTCTTATTCTGACTTTATCGTGTAACAGGGGCCTGCCAACAGTCAATCGCGAGGGCCGGTTCGGGTTATTCTGGTCTGTTTCGGTGTTACACTTGTCGCTCGGGACTATTGCACCGACCTCCTCGTGTGCCTTGAAACAGTCTCAGATTGATATCGAACCGACCTCATGTGCTATCTATTAGCAGGCCTTGGCGTGTTTTCGTGGCCCCAGTTGCCATGAATGCGCGACGCCCAGGCCAGTAGAACCGGCACAACGGGCCGTGTGGATCGGCTTTTGATTGGCATGGAGCGAACAACTACGAGGCTCATGCCCGCCACCATCTACTCTCTAAGAACTCCAGTGAAGGGCGAGAAGACACCCAAAGATGTCGGCGCTTCGCTGTATCGGTGTGTTTCGGCGCTCTACCCGCTGCATCGGTGTATTACGGGAGAGGGCCTGCGGGCGACGCTTCAGATCATTGGCCAGAAGATCCCCCTGAAGATCCACGAAGTGCCGACGGGTACGGACGTGCTCGATTGGACTATCCCCAAAGAGTGGGAAATCCGCGAGGCGTGGATCGCAAAAGAGGACGGTACCCGCGTTGTCGACTTGGCCGATTCGCCGCTCCACGTGGTGCAGTACAGCACGCCGGTGCACGCATCGATGACGCTTCGCCGGCTCCGCCCCAACCTGCATACGCTGCCCAAACAACCCAACCTCGTTCCGTACCGGACAAGCTATTACGAAGAGGCGTGGGGGTTTTGCCTTTCCGAGCGCGTACTCAACAGGCTTGCTGCCGAGGTTGGAGAAGATGAGGAGTTAACGGTTTACATCGACAGCACTTTGTACGATG
>JADFLK010000082.1 GCA_022564455.1 Bacteroidota bacterium | reverse complement strand
CTCGCCGTGGCACGCTAGGAAGCCTCCGCTGAGCGCTTCCCGTGGCCACTGGGGCTGGCGCTACTCTTTCTGATCGCCGAACGAGTTCTTGCACTCCGTACGATCAAGACGACAGCCGAGGAGTTGATTACGTGATTACGTGATGGCATCAATACCTCATCCTTTCCTCCTCTCATATTCTCTCCCTCTCATACCGTAGCGATAATGCTTACCCGGAGACGCCCCGACGGGCCGTCTCTACAGGTTCCCATCTTCTCTCACCGCTCCCTTCACCCTTCACCCTTTTCCCTTCACCTTTCTCCCCCTCGCCCTCTCACACCATAAACAACCGGCGCGCTCGGCGAGCACGCCCTACCAATCACTCCCTCACCCTCTCACACCCTCAACCACCCATACCCAGACAATGCGCCTCACTCTCCTCGCCATCCTCCTAGCCCTGACCGGCTGCGCGGCGTTCGCCGACGGCGCTGCCGAGGGACGCAAGGGGATGGAGCTGTTCGAGGCGGACAATTTCGAGGCAGCGGCTGCGGCTTTTCAGGAAGGCATCAACGCGACGGAGAACCAGACCGGGCGGACGAGGGAAGCCCTCCACACGGACCTCGGGCTGGCGCATTTCTCGCAAGCGCAGTTCGCGGAAGCTGCCGAGGCATTCAAAGAAGCTTTGAAACAGGCCGAGACGCCTTCGAGGCGGGCTGAGGCGGCTTACAATGCGGGTACCGCGCTGGCCAAATCAGAGGGGCTCGAACAGGCCCTCGTATACCTCCGCCGTGCGCTCATCCTGCAACCCGATTTTCCCACTGCCCGTTTCAACTACGAACTCGTGAAACGCCGTCTGGATGGCTCGCAACCTCCGGATGGGACCCCACCGGAGCCCTCGGCGTTCGCGGAGGAACTCAAAGCCCGCGCCGACGCACTGGTGGCATCCCGCCATTATCGCGAAGCCGCCAACCTCATGAACGACGGCCTCCTGCAAGACTCCACGGTAGCCGCCTACGGCGACTTTATGCAACGGCTCGGCGAGGTCGTGGAGATCGAAGAGATGGATGCGCCCACGACTCCGGATTCTACCCAATGAGATTCCTTCTCCTCGTTCTTCTGATGTCTGGAGCCACCGGCGCATCGGCGCAGACGGCGGCCGATCAGTACCACGACGCTGCTGGGCTGTATATCAGCGGCGATCTGGAAGCGGCGGAACAGGCGGCGGAGGCCGGGCTCGCCATCGACCACGACGATGCAAAGTTGCAGGCCCTGCTCGAACGCATCCGGCAACAGCAGGAGCAGCGAAACCAACAGCACAGTGACGAGGGTGAGCCGAGCGATGAGACGCAAAACCCACAGAATGAGCAGCGGAGCGAGGGCGAATCGGATCAGCAGGATTCCGAACAACAGGACGACGGACAGGGCGAGCAAGATCAGCCGCAGGACGATGGCTCGGCCGAATCGGATCAGCAAAACGAGCAGCAGGAGCCCGAACACCAGGAAGATCAGCAGAATCAGGCCGGCCGCGAGAACGAGCAGCAAGACCCCAACCGGTCGCAAACTGGCGAAGACGAGGCCACGCCTGAAGATCCCACCCCGATTCAGCTCGGGCGGATGAGCCGCGCCGAGGCCGAGCGCATCCTCGCCGCTCTCCGCGCCGACGAAAGCGCACTCCTCCGCTCCATCCAACGCCGCCCGGCCAGCACTCGCCGTGTTGAGCGCGACTGGTAGCACTACCCGGCCGTAACGTATGCGCTCCGTTCTCTCCTTCCTCCTTTTCACATTCGCAGCGCCACTTGCCGCGCAGGTGAGCATCCATGCGTACGTCGATAAAACAGTCCTCGGAGACGCAGAGACGCTGGCCTTCACCCTCGAAATTACCGGCGATCTCGACGAACTCGGCCCCATACAGCCACCCGGTGCACACGGCCTTACCCTGGCACAGAGCACCCCGGTCCTCCGATCGCAGGTCGTCACGAACGGCGAAGAGCATCTCACACTCCGCTGGCTGTACCGGCCGCAGCGCACCGGCCAGTCCGAGATTCTCTCCGCGCGTATCCCGGTCGGCGGCCGCATCCTCGAAACCGACCCCATCAGCATCGAGGTCGTTCCGCAAAGCCAACGAAACACGGCGAGGGCCTCGCGGATGCAGCCGGGCCTGGGCCCCAAACCCGACCCGCCGAGCGCAGCCGACGGCGATTTGTTCGTGCGGGCCGAGCCCTCCTCCCGAAGCCTCGTACCCGGCCAGCAAGTGGTGGTGGACTACGTCCTCTACGTGCGCTCACACTTGAGGCCACGCCGCTCGCAGGTGACGGGGACGTGGGACGCTGAGGGCTTCTGGCGCGAAGAATTGGAGGTCCCCGACCGCGACACCTACCCGCGTCCGGTTACCATCGGGGGGGAGGACTACGACGCGGTAACGCTCCGGCGGATGGCGCTCTTCCCCACGAGAACGGGCCAACTGGAAATAGGCGAGATGACGTTTGAGGTGGAACTGGCGCGAACCTCGCGGCCGTCGAATCCTTTCGGACCTCTTTTTTCGCCGTTTACGAGCCGGTTTTCGACGGAGGACGTCACCGCCCCGGCGTTGACACTGACCTCCGAGGCACTTCCGGCCGGCGCACCGGAGTCGTTCGGAGGCGCCGTCGGGCAGTTTGGGATGGCTGCGTTTACCGACCGCGAGGACGTAGCTGCGGGCGACCCGATTCAACTGACCGTGGAAATCCGTGGGACGGGCAACATCGCCACGCTTGCGCCGCCGGAGATTGACGTACCACCCGAGTTCGACCAGTTCGACCCGCAGCAGGAACGCCGGGTCGACCGGCAGACCGCCTCGCTATCCGGAACGAAGACATTCACATTCACGCTCGTTCCACGAGATGGTGGATCGTTCGAAATCCCGCCCGTTGAATGGACCTATTACGACCCCGTGCGAGGCAGGTACCAGACGCTCCGTTCCTCGGCGTTCCCCGTTGAAGTGAGCGGCCCTGTGGCCTCGTCGGCTTTGATCCCGGAAGCTACGCCGAGCGATCCCTCCGTACCGCTTGGTTTGATGACGGAGGCCGTCTGGCTACGCGCCCAGACTCCACAAAGCGTTTCGGTTCTCGTTCTTTTTGGTGGATTTGCGCTTCCACTGCTGGCGCTTTTCGGCCTCGTAGCCGTGCGCCGAATTGGGGACCGCCAGGCAGATGCCTCGGTGGAAGCCCTCGCGCTCCGCGCCCATCCGGAGGCCAGAAAACGGCTCAAGGAAGCCCGCAAAGCCCTCGGCGATGCACCGGCGTTCTACGATGCCATTGAGCGTGCGCTTCGAGCATTCCTCTCCGAAAGACTGGACACACCGGTTAACGGCCTCTCCCGAAGCACGCTACAGACCGCGCTGGCCAAACGCGGTATCTCCGCCGAAACCCGGAAAGCGCTGGACACGCTCCTCGCCGAATGCGAGCGGGCGCAGTTTGCACCCGGCTTTGCAAGCGGCGTGGGTGGACAAATAGACGTACAAGAAGCCGCGGCCAAGCAAGCCTCTCATCTCTTCGCCGCCGTGGACGACGAAGCCGATCTGGTTAGCGTCTGAGTTATGTGGGAACCCGTGATAGACATACTCCGCTGCGATATGGAGTCCGCCCCTCAAGGGGGATTTCAAAAGGCAGCTTTTCAGAGAAGTGGAACCATTTACAGGCGCCTGGCTCAGGTCTTCGCCATTCTCCTTTTCGTCGTCCCTCATCCTGCGCTTGCTGACGACTCGCAAGCTGAAGCGGAGCGGCTTTTTGCCCTCGGTGTTCAACTCTACGCAGATAGCGACGCGGCTGGGGCCGTAGCCGCCTTCGAAGGCGCCGGAACCACGGGATGGTCGAGCGGGATGCTACACTACAACCTCGGCACGGCCTACCTCGATCTTGAGAAGCTCGGCCCTTCGATTCTACACTTCGAGCGCGCCCGGCGGCTCATGCCCGGCAACGAGGCCATCACCCACAACCTGCGGATCGCGCGGGAACGGGCCGGCGTCACCGGCGAGGCCGTGTCTCCGTGGGAGGTGCTCAGCCGCCGTCTTACACGGACTGGAGGGCCGCTTCTCTGGCTGGCATTCGGACTCGTGCTCTACATCAGCCTTATCGGGGTCATCGGCTTCCGGTTCTGGACGCGCCGCAACGATGCCTGGTCGAGGCGAGCCATCGCAGTGCTTGTTCCTGTCACGGCCACTGTGCTTGTGGCTGCGCTTTCCGTGTGGGGAAGCGCCCGCACTCCGGAGGGTATCGTCCTCTCCGAAGACGCCCAACTGCGCGCCTCGCCCTCCGCAGAAGCGGCCTCGCGCGCAACCCTCCAGCCGGGCCTGCGCGTGCGCATCACCGAAGTCCGCGACGGCTGGCAGGCCGTGCGGCTCCCCCGCGGGATACGCGGATGGCTCCCATTGCGTGCGGTAGAGCGGATCTGACAAGCCACGCAAGCGTACCTTTCGGCAATGACGGAACCCCACATCTACCCCCGAGACGAGAGCGGACGGCGCGTCGGCTGGATTGAAGTGGTCTGCGGCTCGATGTTCAGCGGCAAGACCGAGGAGCTAATCCGGAGGCTGCGGCGCGCGAAAATCGCCCGGCAGCGCGTGGAGATCTTCAAGCCGGCCCTCGACAACCGCTACGCCGGCGACTCCGTGGTCTCGCACGACGAGAATGCGATCCCCTCGCAGGTTGTGCATGCGGTGGAGCAAATCCTGCTACTCACAAGCGAAGCCGACGTGGTGGGCATCGACGAGGCGCAGTTCTTCGGCCTCGAACTCCTCCCGGTCTGCGACCGGCTGGCCCGCGAGGGCAAGCGGGTTATCATCGCCGGGCTCGATCAGGACTACCTCGGCAACCCCTTTGAGCCTATCCCGCAACTCATGGCGATTGCCGAGCACGTAACCAAGCTGCACGCCGTCTGCGTTCGTTGCGGCGCCCCGGCCAACCATTCGCAGCGCATCGTAGCTTTTGGGGATCGTGTTCTGGTAGGTGAAAAGGACGCGTACGAGCCCCGCTGCCGGCAGTGTTTCGAGCCGAAGCCTTCCGTAGAGCCGAAGAAAAAGGAGAAAACCGCGCGTGTAGAAGCCTGAGCGTCGATCTCTAAAGAAAATCGGCAAGCACTTGCCCCGAGTTGGGGCTGAGCCCTATTGTGCAGAATGTAAAGGGGATGCCCATCCACTCCGCTCACTCACCCACCACACAACGTGTTATGGAAACCACACCCGATCCAGCCCCGGCAGAAACCGGAGCTACATCATCCGGAAAAGCCGATCTCGGCAAACGCTTCCTCGCCCTGCTCATTGACGGTCTTATTGTCATGGCACTCTCATTCATCCTTGGAATGGCCGGGCGCACATTCTCCGGTCTTGGCTTGCTCATCGGTGCCGCCTACATCCTGCTCCGCGATGGCCTTGCGCTCGAGTTCATGAACGGTCGTTCGATTGGCAAGAAGGTGATGAAGCTCCGCCCGATCCGCCTCGATGGAGGTATCATGGACATAAACACGTCAATCCGTAGAAATTGGCCTTTGGTCCTCGGTTCTATCATCATGGGGATTGCGAGCGTCTCCTTTGGCATCGGTATGTTCGCGATCGCTGCGTTACTTGGCATCATCGGGTGGATTGCCAGCCTTCTTGGCCTCGTCGAGGCCATTCTTGTGCTTACAGACTCCGAAGGGCGGCGCATCGGGGACAAGTTTGCGGGTACAAAAGTTATCGTCTCCGACGACTGACCGGCCTCTCATCTTCACCTTGCCAGCGGGAGCCCCGAGCACTACTTTGCCGGGGCTCCCGTTTTATAGGCTGTTGAAAAAGGTCATCCTGCCTGCGGCGGCGTCTCTCGCCCGATCTCGGCGTTGCGGAACCTCGCCGAATTCCCGATGCGTCTGCGATTCCGCGCCTTGATCTCAACCGAGATTCGCTCGCCTTGGCAACAGAGCACCTCTTTCAACAGCCTCTGGTTTTTGCCTGTTGTTTTTGATGGCCGACGAGCCAACCTCATCCTCCTCGCTCTTCCCCGACAGCCCATCCGACTCCAGCGGGGACGCCTCCGAAACAGAGAGCAGCTACCTCGTTACGGCGCGCAAATACCGCCCGCAGACGTTTGGGGAGATGGTGGGGCAGGCACATGTGGCGCAAACGCTGTGCAACGCCATCCGGCTGGACCGGCTGGCGCACGCCTATCTCTTCAGTGGCCCGCGCGGCGTAGGAAAAACAACGGCAGCGCGGATCCTCGCCAAGGCCGTCAATTGCACGACGCCGCTTGAGGAGCGCGAAAACGCCGAGCCCTGCCGCGTGTGCGAATCGTGCAAGACATTCGAGGCCGGCCGCTCGATGAACATCATCGAAATTGATGCCGCGAGCAACAACAGCGTAGACGACATCCGTGAGCTCCGGGACACCGTCCGTATTCCGCCGCAGGGTGCGAAGAAGAAAATCTACATCCTCGACGAGGTCCACATGCTCTCGAAGGGCGCCTTCAACGCGCTCCTGAAAACTCTCGAAGAGCCGCCCCCGTACGTCCTTTTCATCTTCGCAACCACCGAACCCCACAAGGTCCTCCCCACCATTCTTTCGCGCACACAGCGCTTCGACTTCAGGCGGATATCCATCGCCGAGATCATCGGGCAATTGCGGACAATCTGCGAGGCGGAGTCCATTGAAACCGACGACGAATCACTGCTGTTACTGGCCGGAAAGGCGGACGGTGCGCTGCGCGACGCCTTTTCGCTCTTCGATCAGGCGGTGTCGCTTTGCGGCTCACCCCTCGAAGCCGCTGCTCTCCGGGAGGCCCTCGGCGTGGTGGATACCGAAATCTTTTTTGAGGTGACGGACAAGGCGGCGGCGCGCGACCGGGCCGGGCTGCTCGAACTGGTCGAACGGCTAGTGAGCCGGGGCTACGACCTCCCCGAGTTCCTCGGAGGCCTCGCCGACCACCTGCGGAATCTTCTCGTGGCCCGCTCCACCGGCAAAGGCGACCTCATCGAAGCGACCGACGCTACACGTGTGCAGTACGTGGAGTCGGCCCGAAACCTGGCGGAGGCCGATATTCTGCACCTTCTGATGATGGTGGAGGAAGCCGCGCGGAACATCAAGGCAAGCCGGCAGCCGCGCCTAGCGGTCGAGCTTGCGCTGCTCAAAATGGCAAGCCTGGAAACAGCGGCGGATCTGGAGGAGCTCATCGCCAAGCTGAGCGTCCTTGAAGCTGCGTCGGCCAATGAGGAACGTCCCGCCACGGCCTCGCCGCCCGTTACTCCACAGGTTACGGCTGAGCCTCCAGTGAAGTACGCGCCGGAGAGCGCGGAGGAGAAACAGAAAGAGCCCGCACCGCAGACCGATTTAATCCAGCCTCCGCGAAAAAAGCCTGAACCTCCCTCCAATAATGATGACGGTGGAGAACCGCCGGCCTTCTCTCCCGAACCACCGGGCGCACCCGCTGCGAAACCGACGGCGCCTCAACCTGCTCCCGCCGCAAGCACCCCGGCCCATTCAGGATTGTTTGGTGCGCCTGCATTGCAAATACCACGCGATCCAGCGGGTGACCCCTCCGGCGACGGCTCCGGAGGCCCCGAGGCCGTCCTGGCAATCGCAGGCGATGCAGCCGTTGCGGAAGCTCCCGCCGCGACAGCCGATCTCGACATCCCCCTCGGGCGCATAAAAACACTTTGGCCCGACCTCGTGCAAACCATCAAGGCCGACCGCATCCATGTGGGGACACTGCTTGAGCAGGCCAACCCCAACCGCGTGGTGCGCGGCAGCATTGAGGTCACGGTTCCGGACAAGTTCTCGTGCACACTCCTCGAAAGCGAGGCCGAAAAGTTTGCCTCGGCGCTGAGCGTCCTTCTCGAAGAGAAGTCGCCGCCGTTGCGTTTTGTGGTCGATATCTCGGCCAATGGGGAACCCGTACGGGACGCAGACCCGTTCGAGCGCTTCAAGCAACTCCGCCACGAGAACCCGGTCATTCAGGCCCTGTTCGAAAAGTTTGGAGCCGAAATCGTTTGGTAAAATGCGTGTTGCGTAGTTCGTACGGACAGCCCGACGGAATCACGCAATACGGAATACGCACTACACTATGGACAACACCCCCAACATGGCCGATCTCTTCGGGCGCATGGCCGATATGCAGCAAAAGATGGCCGACACACAGGACGCACTAGCCG
>JADFLK010000439.1 GCA_022564455.1 Bacteroidota bacterium | reverse complement strand
GCGAGATCGTAGTCGAATCGGTGATTCGGCGAGCATCTCGCAACGAAGAGATCGGCCGAGAGGTGCCGTTGCAGGCCGGATGAGGTATTTCAACAGCCTCCTAGGCGCGCTTTTCGGAATATTGATGCTGCCGGGCATTGGATGTACCTCCGAGGACACTGAACACGCCGAACTCATTGTCTTTGCCGCAGCCTCGCTAACGGATGTTTCGGAGGCGCTGGGCGAGGCGTTTGAGGAGCAGCATCCGACGGTTGAAGTAGTCGTGAGCATGGGCGCGTCCTCCACGCTGGCGCGCCAGATTGCGCGGGGCGCTCCCGCCGATCTGTTCCTCTCGGCGAGCCCCGAGTGGACGGCGTACCTGATGGAGCAAGGCCGGTTAGCCGATGACCCAATCACGCTCGCGGGCAACCGCCTCGTGGTTTTGGGGAGGGAAGGAGCACCGGCGATTTCCTCTCCGCGCGATCTCTTACGGTTTGCCCGCATCGCCATCGCCGATCCGAGCCACGTTCCGGCGGGGCAGTATTCGCGCGAGGCGCTCCATGCGGCCGGGTTGTGGGAGGACGTGCAGTCCAAGCTCATCCCCACGCTGGACGTCCGCGCCGCCGTTGCTGCACTCGATCAGGGCGCGGTGGAGGCCGCCATTGTCTACGCCACGGATGCGCTCGTTGCGCCTCACCTTCCCGCCATCCTGGACTGGCCGGAGAACGTGCAGCCGTCCATCGAGATTTCAGGGGCACGGATGACCGGAACCGGTTCGGAGGCTGCCGCCTTTCTTTCGTTTCTTGCCGAACCCGAACAACGGGCAACTTGGATCGAGTTCGGTTTTGATATGCCCGCGCATGAGCAAGAGCCCGCGCACGAACAGAAGGAAGCACCATGAGCGCGGCTGACTGGTCGGCCGTAGTGCTTTCGTTGCAGGTGGCGGCGATTGCGACGGCAATCAGCTTGCCGTTCGGGACGGTGCTTGCCTTCGTTCTGGCCAAGAAGCGCTTCGTCGGACGGTTCCTGGTCGAGAACCTGCTTCAGTTCCCGCTCGTGCTTCCGCCGGTGGTCACGGGCTACGTTCTGTTGATCGTCCTTCCACATACCATTGTGTTTACGTGGGGCGCGGCCGTGCTGGCCTCGGCCGTCGTCGGCTTCCCACTCCTCGCCCAAACCGCACGTGTAGCATTCGAGGGGGTGGACCCTGAGTTGGAAGCTGCGGCGCGCGTGGATGGAGCCAGGCCGTGGGATGTCTTCCGGCGGATCACCTTGCCCCTTGCCGCACGAGGGGTAGCAGCCGGAGCGGTTCTTCACTTTGCGCGAGCGCTCGGCGAGTTCGGGGCCACCATCGTCGTTGCCGGCAACATCCCCGGCCGCACCCAAACAGTGCCGCTGGCCCTTTTCTCACGATTGAACCAGGCGGGAGGGGAGGCGCCCGCGCTTCGCCTCGCGCTTGTAGCGGTTGGGTTGGCGGCGTTGAGTCTGGTGGTCTACGCGCTGCTTGTTCACCGGCTGCCGAAGGCGTAGTGCGTGCCTTCTTCGAGCGTAGTTTCCTTTCGGTCAGAACCAGTGCGGATGCCGGTGGGATACCTATGCCGATTCGGATGCCAGTGTGGAGCTACTTATTGATTGCGGTACTCCTCTTGGGGGGATGCGGTGCGCCCGAACCTCTCATGGCGCCCCCCGCGCAGCCCGTAGCCGTCAACCGTCCCGTCGAAGCCGAGCCCGTTCGGGAGGCGGCGCCACCGGACGTAAGCAAGGACGAGTTCTGGCCTTCGCTTCCGCCTGGTATCGTGGATGGGCGGTCGCTCTTTCCGGCCACCGATGTAACCGAGTGGACGCTGGCGAACGGCGCGCGGGTGGTTCTGCGGCCCTCGCGGTCGGAGCCTCGGCGCGTGTACCTCGTTGCTTATACGCCCAGTGGTTTGGCTGATGTCTCGGCCACGCGCGCGGCCTCCGCCGTGCTCGCTGCGCGTGCGGCAGGTGCGGGGATGAATCCGGGGGGCGTCCGCGTTGGGTCCCACCTCACGGGAGACCGGGCCATTTTGGT
>JADFLK010000081.1 GCA_022564455.1 Bacteroidota bacterium | reverse complement strand
CGGCAAAAATCTCCCGAGCGATACGGCGAGCACGACCATCAAAACCAGCGCAGCAGCGAGCGTCGCAGCTGCCTGCGATATCTGGCCGCCGGACGGGAAGGCGAGGCCCACGTTGCCGATTAGCGCGGCCATCAGCGAGGCGAGGACCATGATGAGCCCCGTGATGCCCGCGACGCCGAATCCCGGCGTTACGAACACCTCGGCGAGGAGAAGCAGGACACCCACGATAAACACGACGATCTCCCAGCTCTCCACGAGGCCGAGCATGTAGTGCGGGGCGAAGAAGAGGGCTGCGCCCATGAACGACATCAAGCCCGGAAATCCTACGCCCGGCGTTTGCAACTCGAAGTAGAGGCCGCCCATCATCATGAGCATGAGGATCGACGCCACGATGGGCGAGCCCAGGAACCGCAGCAGGCGCTCGACGCCGGAGGCATAGTGAGCAAACTGGGCGCGATCCGCGAGGCCTAGGTTGGCCACCACTTCGTCGGCGGACGAGAGGACGGCATCCGCCACACCGAGCCGGAGCGCTTCGTTTGCAGAGAGTGAGAGGAGTTGGCCCTCTTCACTGACGCCCGGCACGGCAAGCGTCTCGTCTACCATAGCCTCGGCGATTCGGGGATCGCGGCCGTTCGCCTCCGCCGTGGCGCGCATGAGGCTGCGCATGTAGCTCTGCACCTTCTCGCTGGCGTATTGGCCGGCGGCGTCAACGGCTGTGGCTGCGCCTATCGAACCACCCGGAGCGATCACAATCCGATCAGCGGCGTATGAGATCAACGCGCCGGCGCTGGCCGCATTCTTGTTGATGAAAACAACGGTGGGAACGGGCGCGTCAAGAATCGAGATCCGAATGAGGTCGGCGGCTTCGACGAGCCCGCCGAATGTATCCATCTCGAACAAAACAACCGAGGCACCGGCCTCTTCGGCATCCGCCAGAGCACGATCAATGTACTTGGCGAGGGCCTTGTCGATCATCCCTTCAATGGGGACGCGGTATACGGGACCGTCGCCGACGTTCTCGATTGCAAGACGCGGAGAAACATCCTGAGCCATCGCAGAAAGCGAGATCAGCCCAAGGAGAAGCAGAAAAGCAGCGCGTGAAGTCGTGGCCATGAGGTGTGGAATCCGTACACCACAACGTACGCAACCCCAGCGCTAGAAGATTCAGCCCAAAATGAGCTGCTACCTCCGCGCTACTGCTCGATGATCACCGGTGTGCCTACATGCACCCAATCCCACAACTCACTCATGTGGACGTTGCGGAGGGCTACGCAGCCGCGCGTCCATGCGCGTTGCCGCCCGGAACCGTTCCCGTGGATCTCAATCAGGCCGCCGAGAGGGGTGCCCATCGGGGGCTCGCGGAAGGCCATATCGGCGCGGACGATGGCGTCATATTCACCGCGGCTAATAAGCCCATCCCGCAATCCACGCGCTGCGTGCGCCTGGTTCGGATAACTTATGACGAACGCACGGTAGTACCGAGAGTTGGGGTTCTTTCGGGCAACAAAGAAAACGCCTTCCGGAATGCGCCAGTGATTCTGCTCGTTGCGGCCGGAGAGACGCACCTTGTCTTCGTCGCTTATCGACACGTCCACGGGGTAGGTCCGAATGAGTTCGGCGCCTTCATACACGTAGACAAGCCGATCGCTTTTGTCTACCCGAATCCACAGGTTTGAAAGAGCGGACGTTGAAACATAGCCGCGCCGGTTGTTCCACTCGATGTGGCTCCAGCCGTCCTCCTCCGACAGCACGCGTACGGCGTCCCGAATGTTCAACGCTATCCGACTGGAGCGCGAACCACCCGGCTCTGAGTACACGCGAACACCTCGCTCCACTACGTAGAACACCGGCGCACTGTCTGCTTCACTGGTGGCTGCCGAATGCACACGTTCGCCGCTTCCTGGAAGAGCAGCGGCAAGCTGCTGCGCACGCGGTTGCACAGCGCACGAGAGAAAAAGGGCGATTATGAAAGCGCGAAGCAACATAGGGAAGTAGTTGGCGGAAACTAGGAGGGATATGCAGTGTCTGCAAGACACCTACCGATCCTTTTCGTGAAGCTTCGTACAGCCTGTTCTCGGCTGATTGGGGCGACAATTAAGTCGCTTTATGAATCCTGACTGTCACGACGTACACTCCATTGGCGCGTTTGGACACGCGATCTGTGTTAGTGATAGCAAACCAGGAGTCGATCGGCGCTCAGTCGCGTACATCCATCAGAACCCCGATCGGAAGGACTCGCGGTTCGTCGGCGCCAGGCAAAACGGCCTCCCCGTTCAGCACGTTCACAACTTCTGTGTGGCCGTCCTGTTGGATGAGCAGTTCCACCGGCACGCCGTCGAGCGTTCCGGCGTCACCTTCGATGCGCCATGTGAGACGTTGAGCCGAACGGTCCCACGAGGTCCGGAGTTCAGGAATCCGCGTCCCGTAGACCCAGTAGGCGAAAAAATCATCAAGGTCGCGGCCTGACTCTTCCTCCAGCAGCATTCGGAGGGCCTCGGTAGAAAGCGGCAGGTCGGCGTAATCGCGGACGAGACGCCGCAGCGCCGCGAAGAACACATCGTCTCCGAGGGTAAGCCGCAGCAGATGGAGAACACAGCCACCCTTCTGGTACACGGTGGCCGAAAGGAGGTTTTCGGGGTCGACGTACTGCTCGGGCACGAGGCGACGGCGGGCGTCCCGCCTGCCAAGCTGCGCCATCCTTGCACGGCGCTCCTGCGCAACCTCCGGGCCATCCATCTGCTCGTACACGACCGTAGTGAGGTACGTGGCGAAGCCCTCCGCCAACCACAGATCCCGCCAGTCGGCCGGAACCACGTCGTTCCCGAACCACTGGTGGGCGGCTTCGTGGACGTTCACCTCCTCCAACGTATTCCGCCCGCCGGACGATGAGGTGTAGAGGTCGGCGCTGAGAAACGATGCGGCGGCATTTTCCATCCCCGCGTAACCCATCGGAATCTCGACGGTGCTGTACGCGGCGTACGGATACGGCCCGAGGATCGCCTCCAATGCCTCCAGAACTTGGGGCGTCCGTGCAAGTCTGGCTGCGCTTCTTGCATCGTCTGGAAGTATGTGGTGGCGGATTGCCAACCCCGAATCCGTCGAGTCCTCCACGACCACAAACGAATCGGCAATGGCGAAGGCAAACGTGTAGGCAGGCGCGTCGGCGTCCAGCGAAAAATTGTAACGCTTCCACGTGTTATCGGGGCGAATCCTGGCGGACACATACACTCCGCTGGCCACCACGTCGTAGTCCTTCGGGACGATCAGGTGCAGATTGAACCGCGCAGGGTCGGACGGATGGTGGACACCCGGAAGCCAGCCCGAACCATGTTGAGGCCACGCCTGCGAAAACGTGACGGTCTGCCCACCCGCATCCCCGCGATGGAGCCCCTCATCAACCCTACCGTAATAGATGATGTCTACCCGCACCGAATCGCCTTCGGGTAGCGGAATGCGCAGACGATCTCCCTGCCGCTCGAAACCAACCGAATCCTCATTCACGAGGATCCGGCGAATCCGCATCGCCTCACCCAGTTGCAAGTCGAGCGTATTGGCTTCTGCCGTGTGAAATACGGTCAGGCGCGCACGCGCGCTGAGATACAGCGAAACGGGGTCGAGGCGAATCCGAACATCATACGCACGGACGTCAACGCCTGGTGTGGGCGCATTAATTACGGTTTCCCCCTGCCCACAACCTGCCAGCGCTAGCAAAGCGAACAGGCCGGCGTAGCCTGAAACCGGCCTGGAGAGACTCACGTTTCGCTCTTCGTCAGAGCGTCGGACAGCATTTCCACAATCTCGTCGGAGAGGCCCATCGACGAAAAGCCGCCATCATGGAAGAGCGTCTGCATCGTCACCATTCGGGTGAGGTCGCTCAGGAGGGTGACGACGTAATCAGCACAGGATGCCGCGTCGGCATTGCCCAAGGGCGAAACTTGCTCGGCAAAATCGAACAAGACGTCGAAGCCGGCAATGCCGCCCCCTGCTGTCGTACGCGTGGGGCTCTGGCTGACTGCGTTGATGCGGATGCCTTTCCGTCCCAGACGGTAGCCGAACGACCGCACGATGGACTCCAGCAGCGCTTTGGCATCGCCCATCTCGCTGTACGTGGAAAAGATGCGCTGCGCGCCGATGAAGCTAAGTGCAACAATGGAACCGCCGTCCGCAATGGCCTCGGCTTCCATGGCAGCATGGACTGCGCGATGGAGCGACACGGCCGAGATATCCAGCGTTTTCAGGTACCAGTCGTAGTTGAGGCCCTCGTACGGCTTGTTCTTCCGCACGTTGATCCCCATTCCGATGGAGTGAACGACGAAGTTGACCGGGCCGCCGAAATGCGTCTTGGCTTCCTCGAACACCTGCGTGAGGTCGTCGTTGTTGGTGGCGTCAGCATAGATAATGGGGCTTCCGCCGGTTTTCTCAGCGAGTCCTTCCAACTTCCCAAAGCGCTTGGCTACGGGAGCATTGGAGAGCACGAAGCGGCCACCCTCGCGGTAGATGGCCTCGGCGATGTACCACGCCAGAGAACTATCGTCGAGTGCGCCGAAGACAACGCCGGTTTTGCCACGAAGCAGGCCGATACCTTCGGCCGAGGAGGTGGATGCCATAGGGAGAGAGCGTCAAACAAAAAGCGGGATGGCAATCTAGCCATCCCGCCGTTTCGAGGGAAGCGGATTTGGATTCATGCCCCAGAACCGTCCCTCGTGGCGGCCCCGAAAGTGAACAGGCTTACTCCTCGTCGTGGCGCGGCCGGCTAACCCATACGTTGCCCACGTCAGAAATTGCGCCGTCGCCCGCTACTGAATTCCCAAACATCTTGCCGATGGTCTCCAGCAGCCCTTTCTTGAACACCGGCTTGGCGATGTAGTCGTCGAACCCAGCATCCAGGCATCGCTGGCGGTCATCGGGATAGGCGTAGGCAGTCAGGGCAAGGGCACGTATCCCGCTGATGGCGGGGTCTTTGCGGATGGCCTGAATGGCATCTATTCCGCTCATGCCGTCACAGAAATTGAGATCCAGAATGGCCAGGTCAACCGATTGCGTACGCAGCGTTTCGATGGCTTCCTCAGCCGTTGCTGCGTGGAGTACTTCGTACCGGTCGCGCAGGTAAAAATACAGCAATCGCCGGTTTTCGGGATAGTCGTCCGCGACGAGGATCACCGGCCGACTGAATGTTTCGGGCGATGGAACGTTCGCAGAAGCGGGGGCGGAGTCGCGCATCGGCACTGAGAGTGGGGCTCACGGAAAGTGCAGCACCTGATGAATACGACAGAGACAGAGGGGATGGGAAGCCTTTGCCGTTCAGGCGTAGAAGTAGTCACCGGTATCGGTCTACCGCGCACGGTATTAAGGGTGCGGATGTCAAGAAATCGTTCACTGGGTGCTTTGGTCACGCCGATTCGCCGAACTCGTTGTATGCACGGCCTTCAATGCTGCGTAGGCACGGCCGAGAGGCCTGGCTCCGGCCTCCAATGGGCCGTGCAGGAGGCTATTGCTCGCCACGATACCGCCATCGAAAACGGGGTTGCTACCACCCGGAAGACCTGAAACCCGCCCACCGGCGGCTTTTATCAGAACGACACCCGCGGCCAGGTCCCACGGAGCAAGCCCTGCCTCGAAGAACCCGTCGAAGCGGCCGCAGGCCACCCACGCGAGATCCACCGCCGCCGCACCGTGCCGCCGCACTCCCCGCGTCGACCGCATGAATCCGGCCAGCGTTTCCACGTAGCCCTCCACAAAACCGTAGTCGCGGAAAGGAAAACCCGTAGCCAGGAGAGCATCTCCAAGATCGGCGGTATCAGAAACGGCTGCTGGCCTGCCGTTCAGGGTATGGCCGCACCCGGCCTCTGCGGCAAAGAGTTCGTCGTGCGGCACATCGTACACAACGCCTACCATCAGATCGGTGTCATCCTGCAGCGCGATGGAAACAGCATAGGGCGGCACCCCGTGGATGAAGTTGGTCGTGCCGTCCAGCGGGTCTACAATCCAGCGGCGGCCTTCCACTTCATGCCGTGTGTCGTCGGCAGCGGTTTCTTCACCGAGGAAATCGTCTTCCGGAAAAGCGTCTTTTAGATGCCCCACGATGATGCGCTCGGCCTCCTCGTCCACAAACGTAACGAGGTCGTGGATTCCCTTGTCTCGAATGGCCTCACCCTCGATTCCGCCCACGTGCGATCGGATGAACGCTCCGGCAGCGCGGGCTGCCTCTTCGGCAACGACAAGTTCGCGTGCGTAGGGAGTGTGCGGAGTTGGAGATACGGGCATAGTGCCGAAGATAGATGAGACCCAACAGCGGTAGCTTCCGTGCCCCTCATTTCGTTTCCGTTCGGATGCGCCTTCCACATCTCGTTGCTGTTCTCTTCGTTGCTGTAATCTTCGTAATCGGCTGTGGAGATTCCGCGCCTCCTGCCGAGTCGGACCCGGCTGCCGACGAGGTGTTTGAACTGATGTCCAGCCTCTCGCTCGACGGCATCAAAGAGGCCTACGACCACCTCGATGGCTTTGCGTACACGACGCAAATCGTAGTGGAGGAGCTTGATGCGAACGGCGAGCCCACGGCTTCGGCAAGCCGCATTGTGCGGCGTATCCCCACAACCGATGGCGTCGAAGAGACGGTACTGGATGCAGACTCATCAGGTTCACTTTCGAGCGCCGCCCCATTTGAGGGGCCTCTGCGTCCGGTCAACCCGCTCTCCAACGTACTGCCGGATGAACCTGCCTATGTCCGGATGCGGACACGTGATCGGTACGCTTACGAAATGCTGCAGGACACGACGGTAAACGATCAGCGCCTTCACGTTGCGCAGGCCACGCTGCACCGAGAATCGGCGGGCGAGCAACCCATCAGGTACGCGCGTTACTACCACGACGACGCGAACGTCATCGTGGGTGTCGAAGTGCTTCGCCTCACGACGTCGGCTTTGTTCGATGAATCCAGCCGGGTAATCATCTGGCTTCAACCAGCTCCCGATGGCGCACTTCTGCCCAAGAGAGCCAAATCAGAAACCACCATCCACACACCAGGGAGCGATCCGACGCGTCTGCGCCTGACGCAGACGGTTCGAGACATCTCCGCCGTTGAGTGAGCCGCGAACCATACCGGCTTTTTTGTCCGAACTCCCCGGCCCCTTGCGCACCGAGCGGTTCGGTCGTGAATCGCGGTGGCACGCCGCCATCGGTTCGACGAATACCGAGGCCATGAGGTGGGCATCGGATGGTGCGCCGGAGGGCGCACTGCTGGGCGCCGATCACCAAACCGCAGGCCGCGGGCGCCACGGACGGGCGTGGAGTGACGTACCGGGGCTCAATCTTCTTTTCTCGCTCGTCCTCCGCCCTGGCCTCCCGCAGGATCGCCTCGGACTGATTCCACTCGCGGCCGGCTTGGCCGTCGCCGAGGCCATCGAGAAACGCACACCGCTGGCACCCGCGCTCAAGTGGCCCAACGATGTCCTCGTGGATAAAAAGAAGGTGTGCGGCATCCTGCTGGAAGGGCGGCTAACCCCAAAAAATGGCTCGCAGTCCACCATGGTACTGGGCATCGGCCTCAACGTGAACCAGACCGAGTTTCCGGCCGACATCGTTGGTAAAGCCACGTCGCTTGTGCTCGAAACCGGACAACTCGTGCCGCGCATCCCGCTGTTAGCCAACCTCCTCAATGCCCTTGAAAAACACTACGACAGCCTTGCAACTGACCTCGGCGTGGCAGTTCTGGCGGGCTTTGAGAGGCGGATGGCCGGTCTCGGTACTACGGCGACGGTCACCTTTCCCCTGTCCGGCGAATCCACCGAAGGAACCATCCTCGGCGTTGCAGAAAACGGCGCATTGCGCGTCGCTACGTCCGAAGGTGAAAGACTATTCCATTCGGGCGAAGTCTCCCTCGATAACAGTGTGCGCCAGGTGGACTAGGAGCCCCCCACGGGTCGTCTCTGCTGCTGCACCTTTCCCTCACCCTCTTTGTTTCTGGCTCTCGACATCGGCAACTCGGCCACGAAGATCGGCCTCCACAATGGAAGCGCGTGGACACGTATTGAACGACTGAGCCAAGACGGCGAGACTCGATCCGGCCAATTGCTCTCCTCCCCCCGTCCTGAGAGGAGAAAACTGGCTGACGGAGTCAGAACCCTGTTGCAGGGTGTTTCTGCTGAAACTGCCGGCATCGCCTCCGTGGT
>JADFLK010000438.1 GCA_022564455.1 Bacteroidota bacterium | reverse complement strand
CAAGCTCCTCACGCAACAGTCGCCGCGCCGCTTCCGTGCCCGCCCCGGCTTCGGCGATCTTGTTCATCGCCTCGCGTGTGTCCTTGGCCAACGTAGCGAGTCCGACCAAGCCGGGATCGAGGTTTCCCAACAGGTAGTACTGTCAAGTTAACTTGATTCTGAGCGGATCAGACTTCCCGGGCCGAGGTGAAGCGCCCGCTGCGTATGGGTATTGGGGTTCATGGATCGTGCGTTTCTCGGCGATTTCGACTTAACTTGACAGTACCTCCGGCTGTCCAAGCTAGTGCCCGCGCACCAGTTCTTCTTCGGATGGCACGTGGGTCAACGCGCCGAGCTTCGGCGGCGAGGAGCTCTGCGTAGCGAGCGCGACGCCCTCCTGGAGCAGGCCCTCCCCTTTCTGGTTGAAGCGCGTTCGCTGACGGCAGCGCAGGGCGAGAGCCCAGCAGACATATGCACCGCGCTCTTCCAGGTCTACGCCCAGCTAAGCCGCTCAGATGAAGCCACCGAAGCGGGCGAGTGCTCCGAGCAGGACATGAACTAGCCGGCGATAAGATTTTTTACAACGGGGACGTGGTACAGTACCGCGTCCCCGTTTTTCTTTGAGTATGGGAGGATGGGTGTTTGGGAGTGTGGGGTCGTGCTATCCTCCCACACCCCCACCCTCCCAAGCCCCCACACATTGCCATGTCCTCTACGAGCACTCCCGACCTGCAACCGGCCCCGCCGACCGAGAACGGCTCCAGCTCCAGTACCCCCGGCTTCGGCACACGCGCCGTCCACGCGGGCCAGCGGCCGGATCCGTCTACGGGTGCCATCATGCCGCCGGTTTACTTCACGAGTACGTACGTGCAAGATGCCCCCGGCGACCATAAAGGGTATGAGTATGCACGCGTCTCCAACCCCACCCGGACGGCCCTCGAAGGCAACCTGGCCGCTCTGGAAGGCGCAAGGCACTGTATCGCCTTTTCGTCGGGCATGGCGTCCATTGATGCGCTGCTGAAGACGTTCAGACCGGGCGACCATATCCTCTCAACCAACGACCTCTACGGCGGCACCTTCCGCCTGATGACGCAGGTGTTCGAGCCGTTCGGGCTGAACTTTACGTTCGCCGATCTCAGTAGCATGGACACCGTTGCCGAGGCCATCACACCAAACACCAGACTACTTTGGATTGAGACGCCGACGAACCCGCTTCTGAGGGTGTTCGACATCGTGGCCCTCTCCGAGCTGGCGCACCGGAACAACATTACCGTGGGGGTGGACAACACCTTTGCCTCGCCCTATCTCCAACAGCCGCTGGCGCTGGGCGCCGACCTCGTGATGCACTCCACCACGAAATACCTCGGCGGCCACTCCGATATCGTGGGCGGCGCCATCATGACCAACAGCGACGCGTGGGATGAAAAACTGCGCTTTCTGATCAAGAGTGCCGGTGCAGCTCCGGGCCCAATGGATTGCTTCCTGCTCCTCCGTGGCATCAAAACGCTGCACCTGCGGATGGAACGGCACTGCGAGAACGCCGCGGCGGTTGCCCGCTTTCTTCGCACGCACCCAAAGGTGGAAGATGTGTGCTGGCCCGGTTTTGAGAATCACCCCGAACACGACCTCGTCAAACGGCAGATGCGTGATTTCGGGGGCATGGTGTCGTTCATGCTGAAGGACGACGCGCCCGAAACAGCCTACCGCGTTATGGCCGCGACGAAGGTCTTCGCACTGGCCGAAAGTCTTGGCGGCGTGGAGAGCCTCATCTCGCATCCAGCCTCGATGACCCACGCCTCCATCCCTGCCGAAAAACGCCGGGCGTCCGGCCTCTCGGATTCGCTCATCCGCCTGTCGGTCGGTATCGAAGACGAGGCCGACTTGATTGCTGATCTGGAGCAGGCGCTGGAAGCAGCCTGACTGCACCACACGATTAGTACTTTCCCCATCGATTCTATTGCGTAGCCCGTAATACAAGAGGGCGGCCATGCAACGGAATACGCACTACGGAATGGAACGAGCCGAAGCCAAAAACCGCGTCGACGACATCCTGTTTGGCCG
>JADFLK010000080.1 GCA_022564455.1 Bacteroidota bacterium | reverse complement strand
CTCGTAGCCATCCGCGCGGCTGGAGTTTTCGAGTTCAGACAGTATCGCCAGAGCGCTGCGCGTCCTTTTTAGATGCTCTGCTGCAAGCGCCGATTCGAGAGGCTTGTATGCCTCCAGGAATCGTCGCTGCCCGAGTTGGCGTTTAGAGAACACACCCAACGCCGCGTCCACCGAATCGAACGGCTCCGCCCGCCAATCTTTCGGCAGCGACCGCAATGGAATGAGGGAGAACACCTCGGCGAAGGCTCCACGCCAGTAGACGATGGGACGAGGTGACTGAAGATCCTCCTCCAATTGCATGGAGGCATCGAACAGACGCCTTAGCTCCTCCTCGCTCGCTTCAGAAGGCGCCCCTGCCGGATTGAGTTCCGCGCGGTGAACCACCTCCTCAGCAAGTTGGCGATCGAACAGCGGAATCGCCGTGGACACTGCCTGCATCAGCGTTTTTCGATCCGCTCGCCATCGTTCCTCAAATACCTCGAATGACGAAACCTTCGGAGCAGGGCGGGGCGCCGGTGCGGCCTGCCCGGCCCACGTCGTGTTCAACTGGAAGGCCTCCTTGACCAGTCCATCCCAACCGGCCAGAAACACGTTCGGGCGCGATCCGAAAAGCTGCAACTGAAAAGCGGAGCCATCATCCAGCTCGATGAACACGTACCGGTCCCGCTCGGCCGTTCGGATACGGGAGACGGTACGGCCGTGGGCCGACTCAAACAGCGTGGCGGTGTTTCTTCTCGCCCGGCCGTGGCCTTCCACCCGAAACAGCAACACCATTCTCGGATCGCAGTGGACGCGGATCGTGCATTCCTCCCTACCCTTTTCCAGCGCCAAGCTCAGTTCGTTCGCGCTCTGCGACCAGACGTCAACGACAATAGCGCCTGAAAGCACGTCGTTCCACTCGGCTGCGAGGGCGTGGAGGGTGAAGTAATTCATCCTCCAAAGATCGCCACTTCCTCATCTACCGTTCGACGGGCAGGTTCTCAAGACTAATGGAGCAATAGTCTGAACGCCAGAAGAATCTTGGGGCATAGACATCATGCCAGAGAAGAGGACGCCAGTAGAAGTAACAGGAAGGCTCATAATCAAATACAATTGTGTCGTCCCCTAACTCAAAATTGAGCGTTCGCGTGAAGCCAGGATTCACCTCGACATTCATTTCGGTTACGTCATCGTAGCCGACGATTGGGCCATCACGTTGTAGAGCCCAACCGGAACATCGTAAATTTCATATTCCCCGTCCAGGTTGGTGGCCGCCCCCAATGACGTCCCTTCAACAATAACATTCGCACCTGGAAGCCCCATCCTATCAAATTCGTCGACGACGCGACCGGCCAACGTGCCCACGCCCTGTGCAAAGGCCTTCGGAGACGCGCAGACCGCAAGCATGAGAAGAATCAGTAGGCGCTTCATAGATCCCAGGTTTCGTGGCACTCATAGTATCCACCACCCGGACAACCCTCTCAACCCAATTAGGAATGCCCTCGCCGTTTGTCGCTTTGACCTTCCGCGAATTAGAGCAGCAGGGTAGTTATCCTCCTCGTGCCAGAATCTGCGCCGCCGCCGTAACCGATCTCACATAAAAATGCGCCGTGAGGATCGCCTGCTCCTCATCCGTCAGATCCCCGTGGAAACCCTGCCTTGCTAACCGATCCTGCCGCGCGTGGTAGAGCGCCAGTGCAACGGCCACGGATACATTGTAGCTCTGGATAAACCCGTCGATGGGAAGCACCACGTTGGCATCCGCATGGGCCAGAAGCACATCCGACACCCCATCCTTTTCGTTGCCGAAGACGAGCGCCGTGGGCTGCGTGAAATCCCAATCGGCGATGGGGATGGTACGAGCGTCGAGATGGGTGGCCACGATAGCGTAACCGCGCGCGCGGGCCGAGCGGACGAACTCATCGGCTGTGGACCACACGGAAAGGTCCAACCACTTGTGGGCTCCGTGTACAGCCCGGCTGCCTCCACGTCTGCCGAGATCATCCAGAGGCACATCCTGCCTCGCCTGGTAGTGCTCCACAAAAGCCGCGGCATCGCCCTCGGGCGCAACGACAAATGCAGCGCCGTAACCGAGGCCCTCAGTGCTCCGCAAAACGGCATGTAGGTTTCCGGGGTCGTGCAACCCCTCAAGAACGGGCACTACGCTATACGTTCGCCCGGCGGCAACTTCGGCAATGCGCGCCTTGCGCTCTTCCGAAACGAACGGAAGCAAAGCCTCGTGCACAGCTTGAGCCGAGTACACCCGACCACCGGCCTGGAAGGATGATGAATGGGGAAAGCGGTCTGCTTCTGGCATTCGTGTGGCTTTGGGGAAGGTGGGGAGGGTACTCTGTCCGGTGGGTAAATTAGGTGCCTCTCCACCTATTCTAACATCCCACTTCAACATGCGCTTCCGCACTCTTTCAGCCTGTTGGCTTCTGATTCTGGCATCCGTGTACGTTGGATGCGGCACAGGTTCGACCGACACGAACGATATCATTGACGCGATGGAAGCAAGCTTTGAAGACAACCTGGATGGTGTAGAGACATTTACTATCTATGCTGCGGGGATGGAAGTGCACCATCGCCTGAACACGACAGACAGCCTGATCTTCTTCGACCTTGGGGTGACGCTCGCCGATTCCAGTCGGCCTCTACCGGAAGGCGCACGCCTCATTCCATACCTTGTACCGGACGTACCCAAGCTGGTTCGCGGGCTCCGAACCGGGGCGCGCTATGTCGGTACCGAGACACTCAATGGGCAGCCAGTGTATGTTATTGAAGCTGATAATCCATCTTCACTAATTGTGGGCACCGATGCGCCTTCAGGAGGTATTTCCAACGCACGCATCTATGTGGATGTCGAAACCCATGCCCTCCGAGGTGTGACGATGGAGATGCCCCCCCCGGACACGACCCTTACTGAAATGATTGTGCAGCATGTGCGCTACGAGCAGTTCCGCGACGTAGACGGAATCGCACTTCCGTTCAAGGTCCGGTCGACCACCGAAGGGCTGCGCCAGCTTATCTCCGACCAACTACGGATCGTTGAGGGTGGAAATCTCACCATTGCTCGGGCTCAGGCCCAACAGTTGCCGCACGGCGAGCGCGAGGTCGAACTCGCACGCATTGCAGCTCGCGAGCGCTTCCTTAACGAGGGCATTCAGGAAGACATACTTACTGTCGATAGCGTACACGTTAATTCTGAGATTCCGTCGGGCGTTTTTTCAGAGTCGGATGCGATTGTAATCGGGCCTGAAGGTTGAGCAAAGCCCATCGCGCAGGCGATTCCAGAAGGCCGCAAGATTCTCTCTTCGCCAAGTTGGCTCACGTACCCTGGCTACCGTATGGGTGCGCATTGCGGAGATCGGTTCGCACTGATTCTAAACTGGACCAAACAAAACCTCACCTCAATACCCGTCCAGTTCGTTTTTGTCAACATCATCTGGTAAACTATTAATTCCTTGCCTCACGGCATCCCCTTCATTCTGACCCCTAGTACCATGAAGAACCCATTGATACTGCTCGTTGCCTGCTTGTATGTCTTCGCATCAGTTGATGTGACTGCGCAGATCACATTTTTTACGGACCGGAATGACTAGTTGGATGCCACGACAGGTCCGTATACGTCCGAGTCCTTCGAAGACCTTAGTCAGATCGGCGACGGGGATGTCATAACCTGCACGAACAACCCAGTCAACAGTGGCACTTCCGGCTCGTGTGCATTCCCCGGTGAGATCGAGTCCGGCTTGGAGTTTACTGATCTCCCAGGTCCTGACGCGGATGGTTTGGTAGCTGTTGGTGCGGGGGGCGCAGGCACCGCTTCGCCTTCCATTGGTTATTGCCACAACATATTCGTCGACTCGCTCGGTATCAACCTTACGGCTGGCGATGTAACCACCTTCGTGTTAGATTTTGGGGGGCTTTTCGGCAACACGGACAACGGAACCGTTGGGGTCTACGATGCCAGTGACAACGAGCTCGGTGAAGCCAATTATGCGATAATTTCTGATTATATGAGTAACTTCTTCGGAGTTACGTCTGTGACGACACCCATCGCATACATCATCTTTGAGGTGGCGGATGTTGGTGGAAACAACGTTGCCTGCGTCGACAACATTTCCTTCTCGAATGAAGTCGTCACTGCCCTCGAACCCGGCGTTCCGGTCGAGTTTGTGGGTGACTACGTGTTGGATGCGGCCTACCCGAACCCGTTCAACCCGCAATCCACGGTGCGTTTTGCGGTTCGCGAAGCAGGTCCGGTAACCCTTACGCTGTACAACGCCTTGGGCCAGCAAGTCCAGACCCTGTACGAAGGAACGGCTGCCGGCGGCCAGGTTGTCACGGCAACCATCAACGGCGACGGCCTGCCGAGCGGGGTCTACATGATCAGGCTCCAGGGAGAAAACTTCGTCGGGACACGGAGTGTGACGCTGCTCAAGTAGCGTGCAGCTTTTCTCCACGGAATACCTTAGCCGGAGGTTGCATGATGCAGCTTCCGGTTTTTTGTTGGTCCTGTTCTGGAGAGGCTGCCAAGCCTGAGAGACCAGAGCAGACTACTCCTCGTCGATGTACCGCCGCACGCGCTTCTCGATGGCTTCCTGTTTGTCGCGGGCGCGCCATTGTTCGAGGCGGTCGCGCACAGATGCTTCGTAGCCCTGATCGCCCGGCTCGAAGAAGTACGTCCCCTGCATGCCGCCCGGCAGATACTGCTGCGGCACGTAGTGCTCCTGGAAGGCGTGTGGGTACAGGTAACCCTTCCCGTGGCCGAGGCCTTCCTTGTCGCGGCTTCCGTCCTTGAGCGGATTTGGCACGTCACCGGATGGTTCCTTGCCCACGTGCTCCAGTGCGCTGAAGAACGCCATCGTGGAGTTGCTCTTGGGCGCGGTGGAGAGGTACAGGCAGCACTCGGCGAGGTGGAAGCGTCCTTCCGGCAATCCTACATAATCGAATGCTCTCGCGCACGAAACAGCTACGTCAATGGCGCGCGGGTCGGCCAGACCGATGTCTTCGGAGGCGAAAATGAGCATCCGGCGGAAAATGAAACGCGGGTCTTCGCCAGCGTAGAGCATCCGGGCCATCCAGTAGAGGGCTGCGTCGGGGTCGGAGCCGCGGAGGCTTTTGATGAACGCCGAAATGGTGTCGTAGTGGGCGTCGCCATCCTTGTCGTACAGCACGGCGCGTTGCTGGATGGAGTCCTCGGCCACCTCCAGATCTACCCGGATCACCCCAGCCTCCGTGTCGGTCGTTTCCACAGCGAGCTCGAGCGCGTTGAGCAGGCTTCGGGCGTCGCCGTTGGCCGTATTCACAAGATGATCCAACGCATCGTCCATGATCTCGACATCGAGATTTCCGTAGCCTCGATCCGGATCATCGAGAGCCTGCCGGGCCACGTTTCGGAGGTTGCCCTCCGTGAGCGTGTTCAACTCAAAGATCCGTGAGCGCGACACCAGCGACTTGTTGACCTCGAAGTATGGGTTCTCTGTCGTCGCGCCGATAAACGTGACGGTCCCGTTCTCCACGTGCGGCAGCAGGGCGTCCTGCTGGGCCTTGTTGAAGCGATGCACCTCATCCACAAACAGAATGGTGCGCTGCCCGTGGTAGCGATGCCGGTCCTTCGCATCCGAAATGGCTTCGCGGATGTCCTTCACGCCGGCCAGCACAGCGTTAAGCGTCGTGAAGTGGCTCTGCGTGGTATTGGCGATGATGCGCGCGAGGGTCGTCTTCCCCGTCCCCGGCGGGCCGAAGAAGATGAGCGACGTCACGCGATCGGCCTCGATGGCGCGGCGCAGGAGCTTGCCCGGCGCGAGGATGTGGTCCTGCCCGAAGAACTCGTCCAGCGTACGCGGCCGCATCCGATCGGCGAGCGGCGCAGTGGATTTCAGCATCGTCGCAGCAGCGGAGTCAAACAGGTTGTCGGACATCTGTCTTGGATAGGCTCCTGCTCGTACCCGATACCAATCAGAAAGCTCCAGAAGCAGCGAACCGTTTGTAGCCTTTAGGTTCTCTCTGCCGTCTCTTTCACCTCGTCACGGCACGCCTGCCGCTCCGCAATATTGCGGAGCGGTTTCTTTATGGCATGAGGCCTGTTCCAGTAGATCATGAAGGACCGTTTCCGCGTTACACTCTTCGCCCGGGACTAGTGCCCCGCTCTCCTCGCGCGCCTTGAATCGGCCTCAGACTGTCCTCTAACCAATCTCAACACGACTACTGCGAACAGGCCCTAGATGTCGCCGAGTTGAGGCCTGATAAGGATCTCCTCCACAACAGCCCGAGACGATAGACGATGTGCGCCGAGGACGGCGTGCGCCACATCTCTTGGGTCGATGAACCGTTCATCCGGGAGTTCGGTGCCATCCCAACTGGCTGTGCGCGTGGCTCCGGGCAGTAAGCTCATCACGCGGATTCCGTGGTCTTTCACTTCCTCGCGGAGTGCCCGCGAGAGCCCCAACATCCCGTGCTTCGCCGCGCAGTAGGCCACGCCTCCAGGATATCCTCGAACCGCCGCGACGGAGACCATGAACATCACGTCGCCTGAGCCACGCTCCATCATCCCGCCCAGAAACGCACGGGTGACGAGAAACGCGCTGGTCAGGTTCACAGCAATCTGGCTGCGGAAAGATGCAGTGTCCGTCTCCGAGAACGACCCCGGGCTGAACGCCCCGGCGTTGTTTACCAGCACCTCGGGTGTTTTGAGTATGCCCTGCACGGCCTCTGCCATGGCGGTAACCGCTGCCTCATCTGTCACATCGCAGGGAAAAATATCAGCAACTGCACCGAAGGACTGGCAACGCTCGGCCACCTCTGCCAGCTTGTCCTCCGATCTGGCGACGAGAGCGATCCGCGCCCCATCGCAGTAAGCCTCGGCAAATACTTCTGCGATGGCTGCGCCGATACCCTGGCTGGCTCCGGTGATGAGAATGGTCAAGGTTACAGGTTGAAGGTTACAGGTTCGAAGTCGAAGGTTCTGGCCTGATAGCTTGAGGCCGGACTGTGCGCAACATCTCGCGGAGTGCACCCGACCAAGCTAGCCACTTCACCCTTCACTCTTCCCCTTTACCCTTTTCACTTTCTAACTACCCTTCCCTTTTCACTTTATCAGCCGCATGAACTCGGCGCGCGTATCTGCCTGCTCCAGGAAGACGCCGCACATTGAGCTGGTCGTCGTCCATGAGTTCTGCTTCTCCGCTCCACGCATCATCATGCAAAGATGCTGGGCTTCGATGACAACGGCCACGCCCAGCGGATCGAGCACCTCTTGAATAAGCTCATGAATCTGGTGCGTCAACCGCTCTTGCACCTGTAAACGCCGAGCGAAGACATCCACCACGCGTGGAATCTTGCTCAGGCCAACGATCTTGCCGTCCGGGATGTACGCCACGTGCGCCTTTCCAAAAAACGGAAGCATGTGGTGTTCGCAGAGGGAATAAATCTCGATGTCCTTCACGAGGATCATCTCGGAGTACTCCTCATCGAATAGCGCCGAGCGGAGGATGGCGCGCGGATCGAGGTTGTAGCCGTGCGTGAGGAACTGCAGCGACTTCGCTACGCGCTCGGGCGTTCTTAGAAGCCCTTCGCGCTGCGGATCCTCTGGCAACAATGCAAGCTGCCGCTCGGTAAGGTCGGCGAGCGCCTCCGTTGTCTCCGGGTCGTAGTAGTCGCGGCGTTCGTAGAGAATGTGCTCGGCGATCTCGCTTTGGTCGTTGGTATGCATACGGTCTGCGGGCGGTTAATCGCCCCGGTAGGTGACGCTGTTTCGAGGGGTTTCGCGAAGTGTGATTTCGTGAAGCTTCGCAGGCTCCGGAATGGCGCCCACGAGCTGTTGCCAGATGGCCACGGCCACGTTCTCCGTAGAAGGAATGATACCCGAAAGGAAGTCTACGTCGAGATTGAGATTCTTGTGGTCCAGCTTGTCGGCCACCTGTTCGTCCACGATGCGCTTCAGAATCGACAGATCGAGGACGTACCCGGTCTCGGGATCGGGCTCGCCGGAAACGGTCACGTCCAGTTCGTAATTGTGGCCGTGCCCATTGGGGTTGTTGCACTTGCCGAAGGTGGTCCGATTCCACTCGTCCGACTTCTCGGGGTTGTGCAGCCGGTGCGCGGCGTTGAAGTGGACGTTTCGGGTGATGTAGACGCGGGGCATGTTGGTAATCGTGAGGCGACGGTCTGAACCCACCGAAGCCCGAGTCCGTTCCATCCGCCGGCGCCCAGATAGCG
>JADFLK010000437.1 GCA_022564455.1 Bacteroidota bacterium | reverse complement strand
AGGATGCGCCGCATCTCGTCGTCCGAGAGCCCGTCCAGGGCCGCCACGACGGGCAGGCGCCCAATGAGTTCGGGGATGAGGCCGTACTTCAGCAAGTCGTCCGGCTCCACGTGTTGGAAGATGGCCGGGTCGCGTTTGTCGAGCCGCAGTGCGCCTTCATCCGCCATGAACCCGATGGGGCTGGAGGAGAGGCGGTGCGACACGAGTTCGCCGAGGCCGTCGAACGCGCCGCCGCAAACAAACAGCACGTTTTTCGTGTCGAACGAGATCAGGCTCTGCTCCGGGTGCTTCCGCCCGCCCTTGGGCGGCACGCCGGCCACGGTGCCCTCCAGCATTTTCAGGAGGGCCTGCTGAACGCCCTCGCCGGACACGTCGCGCGTGATGGACGCGCTGTCGCTCTTCCGCGCCAGCTTGTCGATCTCGTCAATGTAAATGATACCGTGCTCTGCTCGCTCAACATTGTAGTCGGCGGCCTGCAGGATACGGCTCAGAATGCTCTCCACGTCCTCCCCCACGTAGCCCGCTTCCGTCAGCGCGGTGGCGTCGGCGATGGAAAACGGCACGTCCAGGATGCGCGCCAGGGTTCGGGCGAGGAGCGTCTTTCCGGTTCCTGTCGGCCCGATGAGCAGGATGTTGCTCTTCTCCAACTCCACCTCATCGTACTCGTGGAGGTAGTCCTCGGCCTCAATCCGCTTGTAGTGGTTGTACACGGCCACGGCCAAAGCGCGCTTTGCATGCTCCTGCCCGATTACGTGCTCGTCCAGCGCACTCTTAATCTCCGGCGGCGTCATCCGGTGGTGCCGTAGCCCCGAGGTATGCCGCTTTGAAACCGGTTGAACCGGCGCCTCACTCTGAACGATGCCAGAGGCATGGTGGATACACCCGTCGCAGATGTAGACCTCGGACGGGTCCGGTCCGGCGACCATCGAGGCCACCTCGTGGGCCGTACGGCCGCAGAAGGAGCACCGGATTGCGTCGTCTCCGCCAGTGGTTTCCATAATGAGATGTGGGGCTGGACCCTCGTAAATAGTGAACTCGGCGGGCACCATGCATCGATTAATCGCATAGGCCTTTCGATTCACGTCTGCGGTGCGCAAAGGATAAGTTACGCACTAGCCCAAACATGGCCGCCCCCATGCCCCTCCCAGAGCTTTTTGTTGAACGCCTCCGTCGCATCGTACCCCCGGAGCAATTCGACGGGGTGTTGGAAACGTTCTCCGCGCCGCAGGCCGTTGGCTTTCGGGTTAACACACTGAGGGCTTCGGAGGATGCTGTGCTTGACGCATTACGCGGCGTGGGTCTTTCACCCCAGGCCGTGTTGTCAGTCCCCGGAGCGTTTACTGTTCCAGCCGAGCAGCGGCCACAACTTCTCAGCTCCGAACCAGCAATGCGTGATGCGATCTACATCCAGAACGTCTCGAGCCAGCTACCTCCCTTGATTCTCGATCCGCAGCCGGGCGAACGCGTTTTGGACCTGTGCGCGGCGCCGGGCAGCAAGACGCGGCAGTTGGCCTGCCTGATGTGCGACGAAGGGGAGATCGTGGCTGTGGAGAAAGTGCGGAAGCGGTTCTACAAACTCAAGGCGAACGTGGCAAGGCAGGGGAGTTCCATCGTGCGGCCGGTTCTCGGCTCGGGGACGGCGTACTGGCACCGCGAGCCCGAGGCGTTCGACCGCGTGCTGGTGGACGTGCCGTGTTCCACGGAAGGCCGCTTTCGAGCGGACGACCCTGAAACGACACGTTACTGGAGCCGACGAAAGATCAAGGAGATGCAGGCCAAGCAGCGGCTGCTGTTTGCGGGGATTCAGGCGCTGAAGCCTGGAGGCACGCTGGTTTACTCGACGTGTACGTTCGCGCCCGAAGAAAACGAGGCCGTACTCCACAAGGCTCTGCGCACGTTTGGGGATGCCATCGAACTCGTCGATGCGGGATTGGATGAGATCACCAGAGGCACGGTTCAGCCAGGATTGCTGGGCTGGAACGACCACGTCTTTAATCCGCTGGTGTCCATTGCTCGTCGTGTTCTGCCGGACGGTACGTTTG
>JADFLK010000436.1 GCA_022564455.1 Bacteroidota bacterium | reverse complement strand
CTCTTCTGATAAACCACCGACTGTCAAAGTCATTGACCGCGCTGCCCGTCAAGGTGACAAGTCCGCGACACGAATCTGGAATGATGCCGTACTTGCTTTAGGTAATCTGATTGGAAGTTATGTCACCCTGATAAATCCGGAGTGCATTGTCCTTGGAGGCGGAGTGCTTAGCGCTGCTCCTCGCCTCTGGAAAGAGGCTGAACCCATTGCCCGCGCCCGCGCAACACTTACGACCGGAGCCGCCGTGGAGTATCACCTCAGCCCCCTCGGTGACGACGCAGCCGCCCTCGGCGCCGCTTTCTACGCATACATGAACCGTAATAGCTAATTATCTCGTGTCAGATTTGTTGTAGGGGCACGGCATGCCGTGCCCCTACAGATCATGATCAGGAGAGGGTCTACTCTCGCATCCCAATCTGTGGGCGTTGCTGCTCGGCGACGAGCGTGTTGGCCAACTGCACAAGCTGGATGAACTCGCCCCGGTCGCCGTCGGAGTCGTAGCCCTGGGCGGAACGGGCGAGGGCGATCACGTGCTCCATCGAGGCGTCCCCGGCGTACCGCGAGCCACGGAGTAGCATCCCGAACTCGGCGACGGCCGTGGCAAACCGGAAGCTCTCGGAAGCGTGTTCGATGTCGCCGTCGGCTTTCATTACGGCTTCGCTCAGCAGTACGCTCGTGTCCGAGAACTGGCCGGGGCCGGTTGCTGGTTTGTAGCGAAGGTTGACATGCAGGAGCTCGTCACCAAACTCGCCGGTGCCTTCCGAGGCAGTCTGGTAGCGCAGAGGATCCACGCTGGGAATCTCCGTACTCGCGCCGTGCGGGACGATTTCGTACAGCGCCGTAACGCGGTGGCCGGCGCCGAGTTCGCCCGCATCTCGGGTGTCGTCGTTGAACTCCTCGTCGCGGAGCATACGGTTCTCGTAGCCGATGAGCCGGTAACCCGCAACGTGCGCCGGGTTGAACTCCACCTGCACCTTCACGTCCTTGGCGATGGTGAAGAGCGTCCCGCCGAACTCGCGGACGAACACCCGTTGCGCCTCGCGGATGGAGTCGATGTAGCTGTAGTTGCCGTTGCCGCTGTCGGCGATGCCCTCCATCTTGCTGTCTTGCAGATTGCCGGTGCCAAAGCCGAGCACCGAGAGGAAGATGCCATGCTCGCGCTCTTCTTCGATGAGGCGGATCATTTCACCATCGGAGGAGGCGCCGACGTTGAAGTCGCCGTCGGTGGCGAGGATGACGCGGTTGTTGCCCTGCGGGTTGAAGTAGCGCCGGGCCGTGTCGTAGGCGAGACGAAGACCGGCGCCGCCCGCCGTAGAACCGCCCGCCCTCAGGCGGTCCAGCGCTTCTCGGATCACACCTTTCTGGGCACCGCTCGTGGGTTCGAGCACGAGGCCCGCAGCACCGGCGTAGACCACCATCGCCACGCGATCCTCTGGACGAAGCTCATCCACCAAGATTTGGAACGACCGGACCAGCAGAGGCAGTTTGTCGGGGCTGTTCATCGAGCCCGACACATCAATCAAGAAAACGAGGTTGGCCGGCGGGAGGTTTTCCGTCTCGATGCGCTCGCCTTGCAGAGCAATCCGCACGAGCTGGTGCTCGTCGTTCCATGGGGCCGTGGCAACTTCGGTGTGGACCTCGAACGGATGCTCGCTGTTTTCCTTAGGCCCTTCGTAGTGGTAGTCGAAGTAGTTGACGAACTCCTCTATCCGCACGGCATCAGGCGGCGGTAGATAGCCATCGTTCAGCATCCGGAGCGTGTTCGCGTAGCTGGCGCGGTCTACGTCGATGGAGAACGTTGAAAGCGGGAAATCCACCACACTTCGAAAACCAATCTCCTCGATGTGCGCATAGCCTTCGCGGTCCGTGGGTGGTGCGCCGAACAAGGACTCAAAGGCCCCACCTGAACTGCCCGGAATGTCTATGGTCATTCCAAATCCCGCACGCCCTTCGGCCATCGGCGGCGGAGGAGCCTGTGGTGCCGACGGCGAAGATGCATCTGTACTGCTTCTGCCCTGGGATACCTCCGCCTCTTCATTGGGCCTTTCTAGCGT
>JADFLK010000435.1 GCA_022564455.1 Bacteroidota bacterium | reverse complement strand
GCACCGCCCACGTGCCGTGCGAAATGATGGTCGGATTGCCAAGCGCGGGAAGGGCGCCGCCCAACACGCGCGACAACACAGCCGCGCCAAACCCCAATCCAACGATAATGGCAACCGTCGCAAGCGTAGTGGGCCGGCGTGTTTGGTCGAGTTGTTTGAGCGTCTTGTCCACCCGGTCCATGGCCGAGGTGTCGGCGCCTACCCAGTCGTTGAACTGTTTCTGGTAGCCCGAGAGGAACAGCAGAATCGCCATCCACCCGTAGCCTACCACCGTATCCACCACGATGATCGGCCCAAGATCGTCAAGGCCGACGCTTTCCTGGATCGCCACCATGTTGGCCGTGCCGCCGATCCAACTTCCCGAAAGCGCCGCGAGGCCCTTCCAGGCCTCCGGGTCGCCTATGAACTGGCCAACGGCGAGGTAGGCAATCGGCCCGCCGATGACGATCCCGAACGTGCCCACGAGCAGCATGATGAGGGCGAGACGCCCCAGGCTGGCAATCGCACGCAGGTCGATGGTGAGCATGAGGAGGAACAACGCGAGCGGCAGCAATACGTACGTGAACCACTCGTAGGCAGCGCTCTTCTCCGGCGTAACCCCAAATGTGGTGAGCAGCATCGGCACGAAATACGCCCAGAGCACCGGCGGGACGATATCGAACAGCTTCTTGAACGCCCCCATTCGAGACAGCGCGAACACAGCCGCCAGCACTGCCGCCAGCAACGCGGCTACCTGCGTGGGGTCGGTGATGAGGGCGGCTAGTTGGTCTTCGGGCATGGAAGTGGATTTGGCTGCGCGAAGATAATGGGTGTAGAACGATGGCCGACGACGGGCGGTGCGAATGCCTTCCCGCATGATTGTAGCGAGATATATCTCGCTCTGGAATGACAACACGTCCACTCGGGCATGATGCATCACGCCACTCCGGATTGCCGGGCGTTTACCTCAACGTCCCCAGATATCGGACACCCTCCGCAAAACCGCTCCGGGCATCATCCGGCAGCCACTCACCCAATCCCTCCGGGTACACATTCAACCCAGGCAACTCGTCAAACTGCACCATCCGTACAGATCGGATGAGCTGCGAATCGCCGAGTTCGGGATCGGAACCGGTTGAGAGTCCGCCCAAGCCGCCCGGCGCCCGGCACTCGAAATAGAACGACACGGCGTGCAGCGGCATCCGAATGAAATCGAGGACGTAGCGCAAGGGGCCTACCTCCACATCCAACCCGGTTTCTTCCTTCACCTCACGAATAACGGCTTCCTCCAGCGATTCCCCGAACTCCACGCCGCCGCCGGGAGGTGTCCAGAATGGCTCATTGGACCAGATATCGTCATGCTCCACCAGAACAACGGCCTTCGGATCGTCCGGGTCATCGAAGAGCAAACCGCCCACGCGGACGCGGATCTTGCCCTCCAGATGCTGAAGCGTCTTCTTCAGGCGCCTGAGTTTTGAATCGGTAGGTATTGACACAGTTTGTCAGTACAACGATATTGATTAACTACGTGATTATATCCTTATCTTCCAGCCACTTACCAAGCTCGACAGGGATGCCCGACTCTGGATCTTGCGGATCAAACGATCTGTACAGTTTTCCTACAAGATCCGTCTGCAGGGTCTGTAATGTTTTGTCCTTGAGGAGACATACCGACTTTCGAAGGGCTCGCATATAACCTACTTCTAACGAAACATTTGGATTAAAGTCTTCAGCTTCAATTCGTTCAAATACCGCGACACCGAAGCTAGAGCACCAAATGTATGTTAATATATTTGGAAACAAATCATCGTGGTATTGTTTATTGTCGGCTCGCAATGCCGTAATTCCAAGAGGTTCTAAGGTTTTCTGAATACTTTTGACAATATTATCATGAGCTTCGGTTGAGCCAAATTGCATCATTATGAAAGCTACTTTTGATTCGTCTGGGTAATCAGTACGAAATTGTACTAAGCTTTCCTGTATTTCAATTGGTGGCTTAATCTGACGAATATCCATTGTTGTTAACTCCTTTGGAATAAAATAAAAAGCTACTTTTGATTCGTAATGGGGTTTTC
>JADFLK010000079.1 GCA_022564455.1 Bacteroidota bacterium | reverse complement strand
ACGAACTGGCCGTCGGTAGCGATGTAGCCCCAGCTCTCGCCCACCTTCACGGCGGCGCGGCCGTCGGAAAAGGAGCGGGCCTCGTCGAACTGCGGGATGATGGCGACAGCCCCCGCCGGGTCCAGATAGCCCCAGCGGCCGTCCTCCTCGTACAACGCGAGGCCGTCCGCGAAGTCCTCGATCTCATCAAATTCAGTCTCGATGACCACGGCGCCGCTGGTGTCCATGAAGCTCCAGCGGTAGCCCGTTGTCTTCACGCGCGCGCGCCCTTCGGAAAAGTCGCGGGCGCTGTTCATGAACGGATTGACGACATACGTGCCCGTTGTGTCGATGAAGCCCCAGCGGCCGTCGGCGTTAACGCGCGCGAGGCCGTCGTGGAACGGGTAGGCGTCGTGGGCCACAATCTCGAAGGCTACGGAGCCGTTCTGCCGAAGGTAGAACCAGACGGTTCCGCGGCCGCTGATCCACCTGGAGGCGGGGGCGAGGCCTTCCGAGAACGAAAAAGCTTCGCTGTACTCAGGCTGGATGACGAGGCGGCCCGTGGGATCCATGTAGCCCCAATCACCGTCCCGTTCAACGGGGAACAGGGCGATGTTAGCGGTGCCCGCCGGATTGAGGGGGTCGTCGCCGGATGTGTCGGCGCTGTCGCATCCGGGAAGGGCGGGGATGAGGAGGGCTGCGCAGAAGACGGTGGCCCAAAGACGTAGCGGGTTCATAGCGGGGGACGTTGGAAATTAAGTGGTGTTTGGCGGAGATGCGTGATGGCCGGGCGCTAGTTGGAGGGGTACCACACGTATTCGCCGTTGACGTTGATGTAGCCGATGCTCCCATCAATGGAGACCTGGGCGAGGCCGCCGCGGAACTCCCCGGCGGAATCGAACGCCGGGCTGCCGATGACGAGGCCATCAGAACGCTTGACGTAGGTCCAACGGTCGTTGAAGCGGACGGGGGCTCGGCCTTCAGAAAAATCCCCTGCGGAGGCGATTTTAGGCTCAACAATGTAGTCTCCGGACGTGGTGATGTAGCCCCAGCGTTCGTCCACCCGGATGCGCGCGGCGCCTTCGTGGAACGAACCGGCGTCCTCGTAAATCGGGTTCAGGACGATGTTGCCGCTCGTGTCGATATAGCCCCATGCCTCACCGATCAGGACAGGCGCGAGGCCCTCCGAGAACTCGCCGGCATCCGCGAAGGGGCCTGCGATCTGCGTGCCGCCGCCGGGACCGATGTACTTCCAGCCCTCGGGTGTTTCGACGGCCGCGACGCCCGCGGAGAAATCACCAACGGCTGCGTACTGAGGGGGAATGGCCTCGGCGCCTGTAGCATCCACAAACCCCCAGGTGAAACCGGTTTTCACGGCTGCGCGCTCCTCAGAGAACGAGCGAGCCGTGTCGTAGGTGGGTTGAATGGCCATGTTTCCGTTGGCGCGAACGTAGCCCCATGCATCGCCGGAGCGAACGGGGGCAAGGCCATCCGCGAAGCGGCCAGCAATGTCGAACTGCGGCGAGATGACGACCGCACCTGTGGAATCGGCGTAGCCCCAGAGGAGGCCCTGCTGAACGGCGGCGAGGTTGTCGTAGAAGCCGTCGGCAAAGTCGAACTGCGGCTCAACGGTCAGCCGTCCTTCCGCATCGGCAAATCCCCACAGGCTGTCGATAGGGACAGGGTAGCCCGGAAGGGCCTGGGCGGGGAGGAACGGCCCGGGGTTGTTGGGGTCGTCGCCTGACGGATTGGCGCTGTCGCAGCCGAAAAATGCCGGGGCGAGCACACCGGCGCACAAGGCGAGCGTAAGAAGGCGGTACATAACGAGAGCGTTTGGGGGACGATGTTGGCGGAATGGTCTAGCGCACTACCGTAACGGGCTGTGTCTTGGAGCCCGAGGCCGTTTCGAGGCGTGCGAAGTAGGTGCCGCTCGGCAGGTCGTAGGCGTCGAATCGGACGGTGTGGCGCCCTGCGGTTCGCGGGCCGTCGGTGAGGCGACTCACCACACGGCCTCGCGCATCCAGCACGGTCAGGCGGACCTGGCTCGGACGGTCGAGAGCGAACGCGATGGTGGTGCTGTATGCGAATGGATTGGGATAGGGGGGTTCCAGAGCAAACTGAGAGGGGATGGAGGGAACAGGATTGGCGGCTCCTACCGTCACAAGACCGAGTGGGCTGAAGTTGCCGCCGAGTATGGTATCGGACACTCCGGCCGATAACCCAAACCACTGTTGCAGAACGGTTGCGTAGACCGAGCGGAAATCCGTGGTATGGAAGAGGTTGCCGTTGTTGTCCAGATTGATGAGATCGGGCCCGTCGCCGTACAATCCACCGACAACACCTCCACCGAAGAGGAAAAGGGGCGCCGCCGTTCCGTGGTCGGTGCCCAGCGATCCATTCTCTTCGACACGGCGGCCGAATTCCGAGAACGTCATCGTGAGCACATCCTCATCACGTCCACCTGCTTCGAGGTCGGTCTGGAAGGCCGAGGCGGCTTCCGCAAGTGCTTGCAGGAGCCCCGGCTGGCTACCGTTCTGGTTTGAATGCGTATCGAATCCGCCGTGGTGTACAACATAGAGCCGCGATTGGAGTCCTCCTTTGATCAGTCGCGCCACGATGGCCAGGCTGTCTCCAAGGCCTCCGCCGGGATACGCCGCATTCGGGTCGTTGGTACCTGCGTCAGCGGCGTCTATAACGGCCTCAACGTAGCGAAGCGAGGCGTTGTAGACCGAGCGGACGAAGGCGAGCTCCTCCCCGAATACGTTGTCGGGTACATCGCTCTCGTCGTACAGCTCACCGGTTGCGGCCAGTTGATCGAACTGGCTCGCGTTGCTGAAGCTCATCCCCATGGTCGTCGCGCCACCTCGGAGGAGCATGCCCGTCGCGCCGCCGATGCGAAGCGCTACCGGGTACTCCGGAGGATTCGAGACGTAGTCTGGGTATTCTTCGTCGAGGTAGCGGCCGGTCCAGCCAGTGTTTAGCGTTTCGTCCGAACCCGAAGCGGAGGCCCAGATGTCGGTGGAGCGGAAGTGTGAGAGGTTATGATCGGGGTATCCCACGGCATGCACTACGGCCATCTGCCCCTCTCCCCACATGGATTCCAGGCTCCCCATCACGCCGTTCAGCCCGAAATCGCTATCCAACGCGAAGGTGTTGGCCGGCTGCACGGCAATCGTCGGCCGAAGCTGGTAGTAGCGGTCGTTCGTTACGGGGACGACCACGTTCAGGCCGTCGCTCCCGCCGCCGAGTTGTATGAGCACCAGCACGCGGTCTGTGTCCATGTTCGCAAGCGCCCGCAGCAGCGACGTGCTCGAAGACGCATAAACGGGCGTCGAGCCGAGCAGGAAGGCGGTTCCGCCGGCCGCCGCAGCCGTGTGCGTCAGGAAGTCGCGGCGAGACCACGCGGCGTGGTCGTGGTCGTGCGCGGCGCCGTCTTCAATGGCGATGGAGCGGTTGCAGGTGGGCGAGTGATCGTGATCACACATGAAGGGAAGCGCTAATCAATGGGGTTGGGACCGAAACTGAATCAGGTAAGCTGGTATTCCGGCAGGTTGGTCATGAAACTCAGAAGCCCACGAAGGCGGTTTCTGGCGGCCTCCGGGTCCTGCGTGTAGATGTTGTACCACTCCCAGACCGGCACGCCGTCGAGCAGGATTTCCGTCATCTCGTCCAGCATTTCCTGCGACATTTCGGTCGGCAAAAAGTGTTTGGCGAAATCATGCACGATGGCAACCGCGCTGGTCGGGTCGGAAAGGTCTTCAGCAAGAGGGAGCGGGTCGAGTTCATCAAACACACCGTCGCCGAAGATTGCGGCGTCGGCGAAGCCCTGCCGTTCGGGGACCGTGCCCGTGGTGATCCATGCCCTGTACTGATCGGGGGAGAAGCCCGGCCAGCCTGCCACGTTGGGCGGGTTCAGGATGTCCATCCCCAGGGAAAAGCCTAACTCGCGAAAACGTGACAGCGTAGTATCGGTATTGGGAAGGCTCATCTCTCGAAAAAGGCCAACGAGAGTCTCGGACGGGCATTTAATCCGTGCGCTGATAAAAGCGTCGTCGAAGAAATGGGCACTCTTCAAGAGCTTCCTTAGCGCGACGGCGACGTTGAAGTTGTTGTTCTGCAGCGTGGTCGTGAGGCCGGTGACGACATCGGCGTTAGGGGCCGGATGGACGAACCAGCTATACAGCTTCGTTGCGATATGGTGCGCGATCTCGGGCGAGCGCTGCTGCAGGAGCAGGTCGATGAAACCGTTGTAGTCGTAGTTGCCGGTTTGCCCGAAGATGGTTTTCTGCCCGCTGTCGTGGCGGGAGGGCACGAACTCGCTTTGCAGATTGCCCATGTCCACCACCCATCCGCTCAGTGCGCGGGCAACCTCGGTGATGTCCTCCTGCGTGTAGTTCGGCGTTCCATCCGGGCCCAGAATGCCTAGCGAGAACAACTCCATTACCTCACGGGCATAGTTCTCGTTTGGGCTGCTTCCCGTGTTAAGGTCGCCGTTGAGGTAGATCAGCATGGCGGGCACGAGCCCGATGCCCCGTAGCGTGTCGCGAAAGTCGCCGAAAGCGTTCTCGCGCAGAAAGGTGAGGTACTGGTAGGCGAAGGCGGCGTGGTAGTACACGTTCACCTCCGTGGAGAAGTGATCGTGCCACATCAGCGTCATCCGTTCGCGAAGGCCGCCGAGGCGCATTTCGTTGTACCAGCTCTCCTGCCATTCGTACACCCACTCTGTGTTTTGCCCGCTGTCTGTCTGGTTGTACCACGATGGGGTGTCCGGAAGGGGCCGCGCAATGGCTGCGTCCAACAGGCCGTCCACGGCCTGTGCAGGCGTTTGAGTTAGCGCACTGATGAGGTCGGCGCGGGTTAGGCCAAAATGCGTGCGGCGGACCAGGTGTGCCGCTTGCCGCTCCCCCCAGGGGCCGGTATAAGGTTCAAGACCGGTGGAAACCGAAGGGGCCTGGAGGGGGGGGTAAGATGGTGCGAGCGCCGACGCCGACTTTGAGCCAGACGCGCGCTTCAGAAACGATCGGCGATCCATGGGTGGGGAAGCTGGATTCAGTGAGGCGTCGACCACTGTCCCGTTATGCGGCTGACCTCTATATGCCGCCATCTTCGCAAATTTCGTGCGAGCGTGTTTAAGCACTCCACCCAGCACGCTAGCGTGTCATTTGGCCCACACGATTTGTTAACAACTCGTTAGGTGCCGGGCGATCTTACCCCTTCCGCGTTACGCCTTCCACCACTATCGAACGAGCGACATGCGCCGCGTACGGATACCTTCCGGCGTTTCGATCCGGTACACGTAGACGCCGCTCGGCAACTGTCCTGCGTTGAATGAAACGCTGTGATTCCCGGCCGGGCGAGTGCCGTCGATAAGCGTCGAAATCAGCCGGCCTCGAACGTCGAACACCTGTAGGCGAACCGCCCCGGCCTGCGCGAGCGTGAACGTGATCTGCGTGGCCGGATTGAACGGATTTGGGTAGTTCTGGTTGAGGCCGAAGGCGAATGGAAGGCCGTCCGGATCGGTTGCAACGGGGTTTGCAATGAGCGGAATGGTGTCGAAGCTGTTGCCAAGTATGGTGCTCGTCACGGCTTCACCCAACCCAAACCAGTCTTCCAGAACCGTAGCATAAATGCTGCGGAAGTCGGTGGTGTGGACGATGTTTCCGTCGGGATCGGGATTGGCGAGATCAGGTGCCTCGCCGTAAAAACCTCCGTTCACCCCGCTTCCGAAGAGGAAGAGTGGCGCCGCCGTACCGTGGTCCGTCCCGTCCGAACCGTTCTCTTCTATGCGGCGGCCAAACTCGGAGAACGTCATCGTCAGCACACGATCGTCGTCGCCGGTTGCGCCGAGATCGGTGTAAAAGGCCGCCATCGTATCCGAGAGCTGTGCGAGCAGATTGGCGTGTTCTTCGGGTTGGTTAGCGTGCGTGTCAAATCCGCCCATCGCCACGAGGTAAATCCGCGTGCCAAGCCCTCCTTTTATAAGCCGCGAACAAGCCGCCAGCGAATCTGGCATGGGTCCTTCGGGGTAGGTGGCTGCGTTGGTCGCAGATTCGTAGGCATCGCGGATGGAAGTGGCGTAACGGAAGGAATCGTTCGCTATCGTGCGTACGAACGCCAACTCATCGCCCCACGGTGTGTTGGGGACGGCCTCGGGATCGTAGATTTGTCCGCCTTCCACGATCTCAAGGAACAGTTCGGTATCGTAGAGAGCCATCCCATATCCTCCCTCCGACCCCCGAAAGAGCAGGGGGTTAGAGGTGCCAATCTGAACGGCGGGCGGGAACTCAGGCGGTGAAGTCTCATAATCGGGAAACATCGTTTCCAGTCCCCTGCCGCCCCAGCCGGTTTCCAGGTATTCGTTCGAGTCGGAGGCCGAGAGCCAGATGTCCGTCCCGCGGAAATGGGAGAGGTCGGGGTTGGGGTAGCCTACGCTTTGTACAATGGCCATATCGCCATTTCCCCAAACCGATTCCAGTGATTGCATGGCGGGGTGCATGCCCTGGGTGTTGCCCGAGTCGAGCTGGATCGTCTGATTGGCCGGGATGGCAAGGGTTGGCCGTGCGTTGTAGTAAATGTCGTTGGTGCGCGGCACGATGGTGTTGAGGCCGTCGTTGCCTCCCCCAAGCTGAATGAGAACCAGTATGCGGTCGGTATCGAGGAGCCGCAATTGCTCCAGCAGCGATGTCCGGGCCAACGCCCGTACCGGCGATCCGCCGACCACCATCGCGCCGCCGGCCGCCACCAGACCAGAAGTCACCAGGAAATCGCGTCGGGACCAGGTGCAGTGGTCGTGGTCGTGCGCCTCCCCGTGCTCGAGAGCAATGGCGCGCTGAGAGTCCTTCGGATGGACATGTCGGTCACACATGGTAGTCTCGGTTACGCTAACTGGTATTCAGGAAGACGGAAAATCTCGCGCAGGAGGCCGAATAGTCTACCCTCGGCCCCTGGATTGGTTGGGTCCCACTCATAGGACGGAAGGCCGTCCAGGAGGACTACCACGAGGGTGTCTATCCGCTCTTGATCCAGCGGAACGCCCAGCAGATAGGCTGCCATGTCTGCCGTGAGAGCGGCAGCATTGAACGGCTGTGGGAACGATAGGGCGAGGGCCTGCAGCGTCTGCTCCTGGTAGAGAAGGTATTCGGCGAACAGCCAGCGGTACGAGAGTGTACTGGTGTCTACCCACCTGCGATGGCCCGACCACCCGGACACATTGGGCGGCTCGAAAACAATCTGTCCGATTTCGTGGCAGAAGTAGCCCATGTACTCCAGAATGAACTCCTGCTCCACAAACTCCACGGAGCGGCATTCACCAAGGAATAACTCGATTGGACCCTTGACACGAGCGCCGATAGTGGCCTCGTCGAAAAAGTGGGCACTCTTCAACAGCGTCCTTACGACGGGCTCTAACTGGTAATCGTTGGCTACGAAAAGTTCAGCCAACTCAGCCACAATGCTCTCGTCGGCGATGGGATAAACGAACTCCTGGTACAACTCGCGGCACACGAAATGGGCTATTTCCATGCCTCGTTGGCCGAACAGCAGCGGGACGATGTCATCGTAGCTCCAGTTGCCCGTCTGCCCGAAAATGGTCTTCTGCCCGTTGTCGAGCCACTCGTCTACCAACACGCCTTCCTGGGAACCGTATACGTCAATGCCCCAGCCGGTAAGAGCCCGAGAAAGTTCTTCAACGTCGGTCTGCGTGCAGTTCTCCGCTCCGCCGGGCCCCGTGATGCCCATCGTAAACAGTTCCAGTAGCTCGCGCGCGTAGTTCTCGTTGGGGCTGCCCACGCGGTTTTCCACGCCGTTGAGGTAGATCAGCATCGCCGGGTGCCGAGCCGACGCCAGCAGCATGTCGGAGAAGGTCACCACTACTCGGGTGCTACTTCCACCGTCCCGTCCGCTCCGGTCTGGAAAGGCAATTCTCGCCAGCATCGACCTCACCCTGCCCCACACCGCGCAAGGCGTCAAGGCCGGCTCGGCCGGGGTCCTTCACAGTGCCCTACAACTGCACTACACGGGCAACGTCACCGGTACGCTCGAGGTTTGGATCCAGGAACTCGGCGGAGACCGTTCCAGCCACGCAAAGAAGCAGACCATCACGGCCAGCGCATCCGTCGAGCGGAAGCTGGACATCCCCCTGCCCGACTATCCGCGCATGCGGCTTACCCTGACATTGGACAATAGGAATCGCGGCACGGAGTTTCGGATCGTGCGCGCGGAACTCGTCAGCGACCTCTCGGACGAGGACCGCCTCATCAAGATCCTCGAGCGGGGCGCGAACTT
>JADFLK010000434.1 GCA_022564455.1 Bacteroidota bacterium | reverse complement strand
GCAGACCGCGCCGGTCACAAACGAGACGGCGATCATCCAGGATGAGTCGGCGCGGCCCACGTTGACCAACGCAAGCAGGGCGGCGACCGACGCTACGAACACAAAGAGAACGCGATATTCTCGCTTGAGGAAGGCGCGAGCGCCCTCGGCGATGTTCTCGGCGATCTCGGCCATGAGGTCCGTGCCCACGTCCTGTTTGATGACCCACCGCGCGCGCAGAAAGGCGTAGGCGAGCGCCACGATCCCGGCCGCAGGCACGAGGAGGGCAAGTATCTGTTGGGTCTCCATGAGGGACGTAGAGGTTGGTTGGGTGAGAAGTAGGTGTTGTGTAGTTCGTATTACGTATTACGTATTACGAACTACGGATTACGGAATACGAAACGGGTTAACTCCGTCGGTTGTAGCGGTTCATGGCGGCCAACATGCCGTCGCGGACGAAGCAGAGCGCGGCCTCAGCCGCTTTCTCTATGGCCTTTTCAACATCAGGCCGTTCCTCCTCCAGAAACGGCTCGAGCACATAACGCACCTGACCGCCGCGCGGGAAACTATCCCCTACGCCGACGCGCAAGCGGGGAAAATCCGTCGAATTAAGGTGGCTGATGATGTTCTCGATGCCGTTGTGGCCCCCGGCGCCGCCGTTCTCGCGTAGCCGGATTGCGCCAAGTGGCAGCGCAATGTCGTCGTAGATGACGAGGATGTCTTGCGGCTTTAGCCCGTAGCGGCGACGGAGCGCCTGAAAAGCCTGCCCGCTGCGGTTCATGAACGTCAACGGTTTGGCGAGGGCTATCGGGCGGCCGCGCCACCTTCCTTCCCCAACCATCGCCGCCGCCGCCTCATCGCGCAGGGCGATGCCGACCTGCTCGGCAATCCGATCCACCACCATGAACCCCGCGTTGTGCCGCGTGCCGTCGTAGTCGGGGCCGGGGTTGCCGAGGCCGATGATCAGCCGATTGGCGCGCGCCATCGTATCCGTTTTGCTGAGTTCTGCGGAGTCGCCCTTTTGCGAACGGAAGAGCCACAAACGCCGAAGCAGGCCGAAACGCGTGGAGCGCTCCGGCCTGTTCGAGTTTGGGGATTCGGAAGGCACGAAGCCTTACTCGGCCGGCTCTTCGCCGGAGCCTTCCGCAGCTTCTGCGCCTTCTTCTGCCGGAGGTTCGATGAGGTTGCCTTCCTCGTCGTAGCGCTCGATGAGCTCGCCCTCTTCGTCGTAGAGTTCGAGAGCTTCCTCGACCTCTGGCTCAACCTCGACGCGCGGCGCGGCCACGTTGACGAGGGTGCGGTCCAGATCGGTCAGCAACTCGATCTCTTCGCTGAGCCCGATATCGGACACGTGCAGGGAATCACCGATGTTCAATTCGGAAACGTCCACCGAAATGTGCCCTGGGATATCCTTGGGCAGGCAGCGAATTTCTAACTCAAAGAGCGGCTGCGATAGGTTGCCGCCATCCTTGACGCCTGCCGCCATTCCTTCGAGGCGGATCGGAACCGTCACCGTGATGGCTTCACCGCGCGTCAGCGCCTGAAAGTCCAGGTGCATCGGCACGTCGGAAACCGGGTGGAAGTCCACGGCTTTTACAATGCACTCGTGCTCCTCTCCATCCACCGCAAACGCAATGAGGTAGGTCTCGGAGGTGTGGATGAGCGGGCGAAGATCCAGGACAGGCACACTGAAGTGGACCGGCTTGGTGTGGCTCCCGTAGAGGACACACGGTACGTTTCCATCGCGGCGCACGGCCTTTACGGCTTTCTTGCCGAGTTCGCGCGGCTGGACGTTGAGGGTGATGGTTTGCATAGTTGGGTGGATTACGTATTGCGTATTTCGTAACGCGTAAGATCTCAAACAGATCAATACGCAATACGGATTACGCAATAACTTTATTCAACAAAAAGGGTGGAGATGGATTCGTCGGCGAAGATGCGGTGGATGGCATCGGCGAAAAGCGGAGCCACGGAAATGACGTGGATCTTGCTGCTGGTTCGCTTCAGCGGTACTGTATCGGTCACAATGAGGCGGCTCAGTTCGCTGTCCTCAACACGTTCGAGGGCCGGTCCCGAGA
>JADFLK010000078.1 GCA_022564455.1 Bacteroidota bacterium | reverse complement strand
GCCGGGACGCCCCGCATTTCGTCTTCTACGAAGGCCTGCAGCGGCAGGTTATACGGCGCTAGTCACCGCCGTGTGAGAACACCCGTTGACGCCAGTATGCCTCTGCGTCCGCAGGGGGGACCCCGAGCACCTCGCGGAGCCCGTCGTACACGCCGTCCGGCGTCTGTGCCAACGCGAGGAACTGTCGTAACAAGTCGGGGCCACCCTTCTCTAACGCCGCTTCGACCAGCACCGCGCCAGTCACGTAGTACGTCTCCGCGTCCGGGGCCGCGCCCCGGAGCACGTCGCTCAACTGGAGGTCAGGGAGCGACTGGAGCCGGGCGGCCGTGTCGGCGGCGGCTTCCTCAAACGACCGAGTACCGAACCCGCCGAGGTACGTCGCCAGCCCCTCGCTCAGAACTTGCGCCGTATCGAGCGGGCCGAACAGGGCGTGGGCGATCTCGTGGAGATAGTCCTCCTGTCCGGTCCCGACGAAGACCTGCCTATTCTCGGCGTATGCCCGCCCGTCGTTCGGGTCCCACGAGTAATCGAGCCCACTGATTCGGGCCATCTCGGTCGCCGTCGGAGCCACGTAGTACTCGACTGGCCCATCAAGGGTAAGTCCAAACCGGCCCATCACGGAGTCGGCGAACGCCGCTGCGCGCCGGGCCGCGGACTCGTCAAACGGATGGTCGGGCGGGAACACGTACTCGATCATCCCAACGCGGCGCCGTTCCCACGAGCGGGTCAGGACAGGGAGCGCGTTCGAGAGCCGCCACTCGCCGCCTTCGCGCTGGGCGTAGACGCGCTGGATGGAGTAGAGACCCTGGAAGTCGGTGAGGTCGTCGGGCGCGTAGAGCGTGCGGACGGCGTAGCCGTCGCCCGCAGGTTCAATGCTGAGGACGCGGGGGCGGATGCCGAACCCATCGTGAATGTTGAATCCACTCGTGACGTATCCGTACGTCCACCGACGGGACAGGTCGAAGTCAGCGTAGCGGGCCTGCTCGGCCTCGGACCAATACGGGCTCGGGTGGATCGAATCGGGCTGGGCACTGAGATAGGCACGCCAAAGGTCGTAGACCTGAGCGACCTCAGCTTGCGTCGTGTCCACACGCGGCGAGACAGGGAGGTCTATGGGCTGTCCCTGGCACGGGACGGTCGCGATTAGGAATGAGAAGACGGCAGCTAGACGAAGCACTAGAGTCGGGGCGCTGTTTAACCCTGATTATACCGCGTATTCCGGCATTATGAGGAGGAAAGCGAGTGTTATCAAGAAGTCAGGCCCGAATAGGAGGAAGCAAGCCTGATGGAATCCGAATATAAGAAATGAGCCTTTGTATTCGCACCAACGTCGCCAAGCTGGCGATGAGCACCGCGGTATCTTTCACGCGTCTGGGAAACCCCCGAAAACACCCCTGAAATGTCTCGTTACCCCGAGGTTGAATCGTTCGATCACGCCGCCTTAGAGGAGGCGGTGCTGGAGCGCTGGCAGCGCGAGAAAACGTTCGAGCAGAGCCTAGAGGCGGCTGTTACTTCGACGCATGGGATTGATCAGGACTATCGGCCGGCGTAGTCTCTTCACTACCAGATTTGTTCGGCGTATCGACCAATTGCTCATAGGCCAGCCTGAACAACGTGCTCAGGGCGTCGACCGCGTCCGGATCAATATCTTTCTGAGCTCGGAGATGCATCTCCACAACTTCCGGGAGCGGCTGCATCTGCTCCGATTGAGACGCCTCACGCAGAGCTGCGAAGTGGCGCCGGGCACGTCCGCCCTTGCGCGAGCGTGCGAGTTGCCGGGATGTCCACGTGCGCTCGAACCCTGAACCTGTCTGAATTAGAATTTCGGCGGGGATGTCGAGTTCTTCTGAGAGAGTGCGAATCATACCGAGAGAAAGGCGGCGTTTACCGTTGAGGAGTTCTGAGACTCGTCCACGGTGCACACCAAGGATGTCGCACAGATCCTGTGGGGATTGGCCAGTCTGGTCTAGGCGGTAGATGATCGCCTCAATTGGGTTGGGCGACCGGATGGGGTCATGCTCATCCTCATAGTGCTCAATGAGCGTTGCGAGCACGTCAAGTTCATCGGCTTCTGCCGTTTCCGGGTCTGCGTCCATGAGAGCCTCTGCGCGCTCAAGGGCAGACGCATAGTCGGCGTCAGACCGGATGGGGTGGACTGTCATGGCTGTTCCTGCTGGTGTATCGTGTGGGGAATTCGGCTAAACACTTGCGGCATCAACCTTGTCGTACTCTTCGTGGGTACCTACGAAGCGGACGAAGAGGATGCCGAGGTCGTAGCGAACATGGCAGATTAGGCGGTACTTGTTGCCTCCAATGTTGAAAACGACACGGTTGTTGGCGACAATACTGGCCGAAGCGTAGTGCTTCTTTATGTCATTGGGTGTTTTCCAGTCGGCGTGCTTTGCATCTGCGTACCACGCCTTGAGCGGGCCTTCGGCATCTGGGAAGGATTCCCAAAACTGCCTAATTGGTTTTTTAGCAATGATGCGCATAAGGCAAGAAATGTTCCCATTTTGGGATAAGTCCCAATATAGGATCAGCCTGTTGTGTGCCAAACGGGCGATGATGAAGATTCGATGGCTGGGTCGGGCCCAAGCTGATTGAAGGCGTGTCTGCCGTCATAGACAAGATCGGGGAACATGCGGTATCAACCTTTTTCGCTTATGGGTTACCGGGGTGACGTGTCAGCACATGGTATCTTTAATGTTTCCCCAATGCTCTGAAAACACCCTTAAATGCCCCGTTACCCCGAGGTTGAGTCCTTCGATCACGCCGCCGTAGAGGAGGCGGTGCTGGAGCGATGGCAGCGAGAGAAGACGTTCGAGCAGAGCCTCGAAATCCGCCGGGACGCCCCGCACTTCGTCTTTTACGAAGGCCCGCCGACGGCCAACGGCAAGCCGGGCATCCACCACGTGATGTCGCGGACCATCAAGGATCTCTTCTGCCGCTACAAGACGATGAAGGGTTTCCGCGTGGACCGCAAGGCGGGCTGGGACACGCACGGCCTTCCCGTCGAGATTGAGGTAGAGAAAGAGCTAAAGGAGGAGATCGGGCTTGAGGGGCGCCACCAGATAGGTTCTGATCCTGGTTGCATAATCACCATTGCGCAGTACAACGCGAAGTGCCGCGAGAGCGTCCTCCGCTACAAGGATCTCTGGGACGATCTCACCGTCCGCATGGGCTACTGGGTCGATCTCTCCGACCCGTACGTCACGTTCGAGAACAGCTACATCGAGAGCGTCTGGAGTCTGCTCCAGCGCATCCACGAAAGGGGCTACCTCTACAAGGGCCACAAGATTCTGTGGTACAGTCCGGCCAACGGCACGGTGCTTTCGTCGCACGAGGTAGCGCTGGGTTACAAAGAGGTGCAGGATGTCTCCATCGTAACGTGCGCGAAGCTGGTTGGTGAGGAGAACACGTATCTCCTTGCATGGACGACGACGCCGTGGACGATTCCCGCTAACGCCGCGATGGCGGTCGGTGAGAAAATCGAGTACGTGAAGGTGCGGATAAAGGGAGAAGGGAAAAGTGAGAAAGGAGGAAAGGAAGAGTTTCTGATCCTGGCAGAAGCGCGCATTGACGCGACAATCAAGGAGGAATACGAAGTCGTTGAGCGCTTTAAGGGGAGTGGCCTCGTCGGGAAGAGGTACGAGCCGATGTGGCCCACCTTCGCGGACGAGTTGGGCGCGGATGTCGCGTGGCGCGTCGTTGCTGCCGACTATGTCACTACCGAGGACGGAACAGGCATCGTTCACACGGCGCCTGCGTTTGGCGCGGATGACTTTGCCACTGCGCAGAAGCACGGGCTGCCGATTCTCAACCCCGTCGAGCCGGATGGCACGTTCGAATCCGGCTTTGGCAACATCGGAGGCCTCTGGTTCAAGGACGCCGATCGGCCCATCATCCGCGACCTCGCCGAGCGCGGCCTGCTGTACCGCGAGGACTCCTTCATCCACAACTACCCGCACGACTGGCGCAAGGGCACGCCGCTCATGCAGTACCCGGTCGAGAGCTGGTTCATCCGCACGACGGCAATCAAGGACCGGCTCGTGGAACTCAACAAGACTATCAACTGGCAACCGGAAGGCATCGGGACGGGGCGGTTCGGCCAGTGGCTGGAGAACAACGTCGATTGGGCGCTGTCACGGATGCGCTACTGGGGCACGCCGCTGCCTATCTGGGTGAGCGACGCCGATCCTGAGTGCGTCGAAGTTATCGGCTCTATCGACGAGTTGCTCGAGAAGTGTGGGGGCTCTTTCCCCCCGGAGGCCATCAACCCCGATACCGGTGAAGTCGATCTCCATCGGCCGTACGTGGATGCCATCACGTGGCCGGGCCCAAATGGTGGCACGATGCGCCGCGTGCCGGACCTCATCGACGTCTGGTTCGATTCGGGCGCGATGCCGTTTGCGCAATGGCACTACCCGTTCGAGAACGAGGAGGTCTTCCAGGCCAACTTCCCAGCGGACTTCATCGCCGAGGGCGTCGACCAGACGCGCGGCTGGTTCTACACGATGCACGCGATTGCGGCGCTGGTAGAGGACTCTGTGGCCTTTAAGAATGTCGTGGTGAACGGCCTCGTGCTCGACTCCGACGGCGCGAAGATGTCGAAAACCGTGGGCAACACGGTCGATCCGTTCGAGACGATCGACACGCACGGCGCCGATCCGGTTCGGTGGACGATGATGGCCGCGAGTCCACCATGGGAAAACCTCCGCTACGCCGATTCCGCTATCCTGGAAACCCGGCGCAAGGTTTTCGGCACGCTCGTCAACACCTACAAGTTCTTCGCGACGTACGCCAATCTGGATGATTTTGCCTACGACGAGACCTCCCGTATCGCAATTTCGGATCGATCCGAACTGGATCGCTGGGTGCTTTCGCGCCTGAATACGACCATTGCCGCGACCGATGAGGCCTACGCCGCCTACCACCCGACCCGCGCCGCGCGGGCCGTTGAGACGTTCGTGGACGATCTCTCGAACTGGTACCTCCGCCGCAGCCGCCGGCGCTTCTGGAAGAGCGAGGACGACGGCGACAAGCGGGCTGCCTACCAGACGCTCTTCGAGTGCCTCCGAACCACGGCGCAACTCATGGCGCCGATTGCACCGTTTTTTGCTGAATGGTTGTACGGCTGTCTGATGGTGGACCCTTCGGCTGTGCTCAGGGCAGGCGACGGACGGCAGATAGCGGAAGAGGAAGGTGTGCCGTCAGCCGTCAGCGGTCAGCGATCCGTCCACCTTACGGATTTCCCATCTGTCAATGAGACTGAAGTCGACGACGCCCTCGAACACCGCATGGCGCTCGCTCGACAGGTGGCCTCAAACATTCTCGCCCTCCGAAACGAGGCGAGTATAAACGTACGGCAGCCGCTGGCGAAGGCGCTTGTGGTAACGGGTCTGGGAGGCGTAGATGCCGATGAGCTTCGCTCGGTGGAATCCATCGTGCTGGACGAGGTGAACGTCAAGGTGCTCGAAGCCATCGAGGCGTCAAGCGGCGTCATCCACAAATCTGCCAGACCCAACTTCAAGGCGCTGGGCAAGAAGCTCGGCCCGCTGATGAAAGCCGCAAACGCTTCCATCCGTAACCTCGATCCAGAGGCCATCGCCGCATTCGAGCAAGCCGGGAGCCTCACGCTCAAGCTCGACGGCCAGTCCGTTACGCTCGAATCCGGCGATCTCGAAATCGTCAGCGAAGGCATTGAGGGGCAACTTGTCCGTCAGGAGGGAGGCGTCACCGTGGCCCTCGACACCACTATCACCAACGAGCTTCGCGCTGAGGGCATCGCCCGCGAGTTCATCAGCCGCGTCCAAAACCTTCGGAAAAGCGCTGATTTCGATGTTTCAGATCGAATCGTGATTACCTTCGACGCCCCCGACGGGGAGGCGGAAGCCGTGATCGCGCACGCCGAGGCCATCCAGACCGAGACCCTCGCGACCGCGCTTCACCGCGCCGAACCGGAAGGGGAAACCGTGCAAACCGTCGACCTCGCCGGAGCGTCTATAACGATCGGCGTTCGACGGATCAACGGTACGCCTGCACCGTAAACGTCCCTTTCGCACTCTCAGAACCAATCTCGTCATGGCTGCTTCCAAAGCCGCAACGGCCGCCGAAGCCCGGCGCACGCCGTTCTCCGACAAGGAGCTGGAGGAGTTCCGTGCTCTCATCGAGGAGAAACGTGAATCCGCCCAGGCGGAGATTGACGACATGCGCTCGCAGGTGGACGACACGCGCGAGCACGAAAGCGACACGGCCTACTCCTTCCACATGGCCGACGCAGGTACAGACGCGATGGAAATGGAGAAGCTCTACCAGATGATCGCGCGCCAGCAAAAGTTTCTAGGCTATCTGGATCGCGCGATCACGCGGATAGACAACAAAACGTACGGGATCTGCAAGGTGACGGGCGAGCCCATTGCCAAGGAGCGCCTCCTTTCTGTGCCGCACACGGAGATTTCGATCGAGGCCAAGAAGAAGGAAAAGAAGAAAAGATAGATTAGAGCGTATTGCGTAATTCGTAACTGCTCTTTATGCATCGCTTTTGCGATTGAATCTTTATACGCACTACGAATTACGCTCCAGCCCCAATGCGCGTCCTCTGGCTAACCCTCTTCATTGTCGCGGCCGACCAGGCCACCAAGGTTTGGGTGAAGCTGACCATGCTGCCGCACGAATCAATTCGGGTCGTCGGTGATCTGTTCAGGTTCACGTTTACGGAAAACCCGGGGATGGCGTTCGGGCTGAGCCTGGGCTCCAAGCTCTTCCTGACGCTGTTCTCCATCGTGGCTACGGGGCTGATCGCCTTCTACCTGTGGCACGTCCGCAAGGGCCCAACCGGTTATAGAGTTGCACTGGCGCTCATTCTCGGGGGCGCCACGGGCAACATCATCGACCGCGTGTTTTACGGCGTGATCTGGGGCTACAATAGCCTGCTCTATGGCGACGTGGTGGACTTCATCCACCTCGACATCTGGAACGGTGTGGTAGCGGAGAGCATTCCATTCTTCGGCGGGCGGTACCTGGCCATCTTTCCCATCGGCAACATAGCCGATCTGGCCATTATCGGCGGCGTAGCGACGATCATCCTCTTCCAGAAGCGGTTTCACAATGCGTTGCAGGGAGAGGTTGAAGAGAGTGAAGAGGCTACTCCCACGGTTCGTGTGGAAGAGCCCGAACCCAGGTTGGAGAGCAGCGAGGTGGTTTAACCCAACCTCCGCCCGAACCGCCCAGCGATAGCGGTATCTTTTAGGCTGTTCTGGCCTATGTGAACCGTTTCCGTCCCCCGCGTGGATCTCAAGCGCATCCGCAACTTCTGCATCATCGCCCACATCGACCACGGGAAGTCTACCCTGGCCGACCGGCTACTGGAGCTAACGGGAACGCTCACGGCGCGTGAGATGCAGGCGCAGGTGCTGGATTCGATGGACCTGGAGCGCGAGCGCGGTATCACGATCAAGAGCCACGCCATCCGGATGAACTACAGGGCGGAGGACGGGCAGGACTACGTCCTGAACCTGATCGACACGCCTGGCCACGTGGACTTTACGTACGAGGTGAGCCGTGCACTCAACGCCTGCGAGGGCGCCATTCTCGTGGTAGACGCGGCGCAAGGCATCGAAGCGCAAACGATCTCTAACCTCTACCTCGCTATCGAAGCTGATCTGGAGATTATCCCGGTTCTCAACAAAGTCGACTTGCCGAGTGCCCGGCCCGAACTGGTGGCGCAGACGGTGACCGACCTCATCGGAGGCAATCCGGAGGATGTCCTCCACGTGAGTGCCAAGACCGGCGAAGGTGTCGGCGCTCTGCTGGAGGCTATCGTGGCCCGCGTCCCGCCGCCCGGCGGCGACCCGGAAGCACCCCTCAAGGCCCTCATATTCGATTCGGTGTACGACACGTTTCGCGGCTCGGTCGTTTATACGCGCCTGTTCGACGGCACTCTTCGCAAGGGCGACCCCATCTTGTTCATGGCCACCGATCGGCGTTATTTCGCAGAGGAAATCGGGATCCTGAAGTTAGGGATGGAGCCCGTAAAGGAACTCACGGCGGGCGAGGTCGGCTATGTGATCGGTTCGGTGAAAGACGTTCAGGATGCGAAGGTGGGCGACACCATCACAAACCCCCGTAATCCCGCATCGGAGTCCGTGCCCGGTTTCCGGGAGGTGAAGCCTATGGTGTTCTCGGGGCTGTACCCCACCAACTCCGACGACTTCGAAGACCTCCGCGCCTCTCTCGAAAAGCTCCAGCTCAACGACGCATCACTGACGTATGTGCCCGAGACCAGCA
>JADFLK010000077.1 GCA_022564455.1 Bacteroidota bacterium | reverse complement strand
GGCAATCCGTTTGCGTACCCCCTGTATCTCGGCGGAGTGGCCTTTGCATTGGACCTTGATTCGCCGGCGCCGCCGAACGCATCCAGTGGATTGTCGTTGTCCTCCGTTTTCAACGTGTGGAACCCGGGAGCGGGCTCGTACTCTATTCTGACGGCGGACTTCGGCGATCCTCCCGCCGGCGACATACTTCCGGTGTGGAACGGCGCTTTTGCTGAAATACCCGGAATCCCGCCTGACGAAGCCGTAAACTTTATTATGGATGCGGCGTTTGTCGACCCAACGTCGAACGATCAGCTGATCGGCCGAGAAGGAGCGGGCGAGAGCCGCATCGCCTTCACCCTGGCCGGCGACACGGAGTCCGGCGCGCACGTTCAGGATCTCGCCGCCATGCTGCGGTTCAGGGATGATGCAACATTGGGCTGGGATCTCCACGACGGCTCGAAGCTCCCGGGATTTGGAGGAGGCGTTACCGCGTTGCTCGCGCCGGTCGGCGAGCGCGACGGACAGCCGCGCCGCCAGAGCGCCCGCTCGCTGCCGCTAGTGATTGATGAAGCGGTCGAAACACCGCTGGCCTTCCTGGCCTCCGAGTCCGGTAACTACGAGATTGCCTGGAACCTGATTGACGTGCCTGCCGAGTGGTTCGCTACGCTTCGCGACACCGAATCGGGCGCAGAGGTGAACATGGTGGCCGAATCGTCCTACGTCTTCACAGCAGACGCCACGAATTGGACGGAGCGGTTCTCCGTAACCGTGAGCCCATTCGCGACGGCCAACGAGCCTACGGGCGAGCTTCCGAACGGCTACGCGCTCTCGTCGGTTTACCCGAACCCGTTCAACCCGCAGGCGCGATTCACGCTGCAGGTCGCGCAGACGCAGGATGTCACGGTTTCCGTGTTCGACCTCCTGGGCCGCCGCGTGATGGACCTGCATCAGGGTGTGTTGAGTGCCGGTACAACGCACGCCTTCACGCTCAACGGGCGTGATCTGGCGAGCGGTTTCTACGTGGTCCGCGTGAGCGGTGAAACGTTCAGCGATTCGAGGCGGGTGACGTTGCTCAAATAAGGTCGCAGCGGCCCTCAAATACGTAGGGGCGATTCATGAATCGCCCCTACCAGCGGATACGCCTCACATCCCTTCCGCCGCCTCGCTTTCCGCGCGCGTCTGTGCGAACGCCTCGCTGGGCTTCCATTCCGGACGCAGAGAAGACGTAGCCAGCATGTGGCCGAGGCGGAAGGCCACGCGCGTCTGCTGGACGAGGCCTGCGAACGGCATGCCGTCTGTTAACTCGTCGGCGGTCTGGTGGTAGCGGTTGGCGCGGTACTCGGCTTCCACCTCTTCGGCGTAGGTCTCGGGCTTGCCGATGAAATGGCTGCCGGTTTCGATGAAGACGGCTGGTACGCCGCCGCGAGCGAATGCGAGCTGGTCGCTACGGAAAAACGAACCGGCGTTCGGATTGGAGTCCATGGTGACGGTCATGCCTTCACCCTCGGCGGCCTGCCGCAGCAAGCCCAGCATGTCGCTCCGCTCGGCGCCGATGCCCACGATGTCTTCCGTGGCTCCATTGAGGTTGCCGGAGTCGACGTTGACGTTGGCAATCGTCTTGGCAAGTGGCACCACGGGGTAGAGGGCGTAGTGTTTTGAGCCGAGCAGGCCGGATTCCTCCGCGGTGAGCGTCATGAAGTAGACGGAACGGATGGGGGTTTCGCCTGCCATGAACGCCTTTGCGATCATGAGCATCATCGAAACGCCCGATGCGTTGTCCACCGCGCCGTTGTAGATGCCGTCCTCACCGGCGGCGATGAGCGCGTCGTCTTTGCCGAGGTGGTCATGGTGGGCCGTGTAAATGATGGCCTCATCTGCCCGCGAGGTACCCTCGATTTTGCCGATCACATTGGTGCCCTCGAAGGTGCGGGTGGTCAATAGCATTGACATTGACGCCGTGACAGGTAGCTCCTGCGGCGTGAAGTCTCGTGATGAGGCTTGCTCAAACCACGCTTCCAGTGTCGTACCGGCCATGCCCGCCAGCTGCTCAGCCGCCTGTTCGGTGATCCAGCCCTTGAACTCCAGTGCACCCTCCGGCTCTTCTTGCAGGTTAATGTCTTCGCCTCGCGCACCGTTCGAGAGGACCGTAAACGGATAACTCGCAGTCGGTTCGGTGTGGATGAGCAACACGCCGAGTGCACCGCGACGCCGGGCTTCCTCTTGTTTGTACGTCCAACGGCCGTTGTAGGTGAGCGTGTCCGCCTGGAAGAGATCGGGTTCGTCTTCGGTGGCGGGCGGGTCGTTCACGAACCCGACGAGGATCTTGCCTCTAACGTCGACGTCCTTGAAGTCATCCCAGTCGTAACCGGGGTTGGTGATGCCGTAGCCTACAAAAATCAGCTCGGCGTTCTCGATGGAAGCCTCCGAGGCGTCAAGGTCGGTGGAAGCGATGAAGTCGTCTACGAAGGCGAGTTCAACAGCTTCGCCGTCTTCAGGAGTCAGCGTCAGAGGGGTGATGTCAGTAATCGTTGATCCGCGTAGCGGAACAGCCTGGAAGAAGGAGCCGTCTTCCGCGCCTCCGACGAGGCCCAGCGCCTCCATCTGCCCGGAGATGTACTCGATGGTTTTCTGTTCGCCCGGTGTGCCCGTGCCGCGTCCTTCGTACTCGTCCGACGACAACTCGGCGATGTGCGTGTACAGCGTGGTGCTGTCGATCTGAGCGAGGGCGTCGTCGGAAACGGGCGCCGGGTCGAGATCAGGGTCAGAGATTGTTGGATCGTCAGATCCGTTGCCGCAGGCAGCAAAAAGAAAGAGAAGGGGGAGGAGGGCGAGGCGTCGCATGAAAACCAGGGCTTGTGGAAAGGGATGTAGAAGATAGGTCTGGCATAGATAACGCTTAGATAGGGTACGACTCAGATTGTGTTGCCAGCAATGCACGTCGTGAGCTGTAGTTGAAATACCTCTCGCATTCTTTGAGGAACAGCTCAAAATGGCACGTTGAAATCTCATTATTCATACGTGGGCTACGCTTCGCTCGGTTCCAGATGCTTTCGATCCCGTTGATAGGGGCAGTGCAAGCATTGGCGTCATAGTCTGCGAATCCCTCCACGTGATTAAGCGGACGAGTACCCGTTCGGATAGTGTTTTAACCCAGCTACATTGAGCTTGTCGTAGGCGGGAAAGCTGTCGGTGTAGACAACGGACTTCAGCCTGAGACGCTCGCGGATGATCGGCTCCAACGTCCTCCGCTTAAGGTCAGGCAACACGGCTGTGTAGACGTGGCCACCCCGCTTGAGGATACCGAAGACGGCAACCTTTACAGCTGCCCCACATCCGCGCTTACCCATCCTGCGGCCTCCGAAGTACGATTCGTCGATCTTGATCTTGCCGCTGAAGGGGCTTTCGTCGGCCATGGTCTCAGATAGCTTGAGGAAGTAGAGCGTGGCATTATTACGGTTACCCTAACCAACTCAGCAGTCGTGCGTGCCGTGCTCCCCGCTACAAAGTGCTCGATGAGATGTTGCTCGGCCTTACGGGCGAGTTTACTACGTCGTCGCACAGACAGAGGCAAAGACCTTAGCTCTCATCTATGCCAGCCCTTTGTTGAGATCACTCAGTTCCGCAGATCGCTCAGTAGCCGTGGCCACCGCGTTGATGAGCATCGTTCGTAGGCCGTGGTGCTCGAGTTCGGCGACGGCAGCAATCGCGGTGCCGCCGGGCGTGGTTACTTCGTCGCGGAGAATGGCAGGATGGCGGCCGGTTTCGATGACGAGCTTGGCGGCGCCGAAAACCGTCTGGGCAGCTAGTTGGAACGCCTGCAGTCTCGGCAAGCCCTGCTTTACACCGCCGTCCGTGAGCGCCTCGATGATCATGTACACGTAGGCTGGGCCAGAGCCGGAGAGGCCTGTTACTGCGTCCATCAGGCGTTCGGGCAGCACTTCCACCGACCCGACCGCCTCAAAGATGGCGCGGGTGCGGCTAACGTGGATGTCCTCGGCATAACGGCCGCCTGCGATGGCCGTGGCGCCTGCGTCAACCAGGGCGGGTGTATTGGGCATCGCGCGAACCACTGGAATGTCTTGCCCCAGCGACTCTCTAAGGGATTCCGTAGTGATGCCCGCGAGAATTGAAACAACCAGCGTGTTGGGTGCGAGGTGCTCGCGGATGCTCTCAATCACCTCGTTCACCACCTGCGGCTTGACGGCGAGAATGACAATGTTGGCGCCCTGCACGGCCTCGGCATTGTCTGTCGTTGTGATCAGGCCGGGAAACTCCTCGCGGAGCGCATCCAGCGCCTGCGTGTCGCGCCGCGTTACGCGGACTTGCTCGGGCGCGACATCATGGCCGCGCAGGAGGCCGCCAAGGAGGGCGCGGCCCATGTTGCCCACGCCGAGGATGGCAATGTGTTGGTCGGAAAGCATAGGAGCCATAATCGTTGAAGCGTGAAGATACCCGAGCATCGGCTCTTCTCCACGTGTTACCCCAGACGTAGTTTAGACGGCTGCATATCCGTCTCCCCACCAAACCCAACCAACGTGCTTCGCTATTTACTCGTAGCCCTTATCGTGCTGCCCATTGCCGGTTGCGACTCAAACTCAGCAGCAACGGACGATTTCACTCGCGTGGTGATCACTGAGGTGAGCATAGAGTCGTGGCCAATCCGCCAGCCCAACGGCGACCGGTGGGATGGCTTCCCCACTGAAAACCCAGACCTGTACTTTGATATCGTTGACAGCGGCGGCCAACTCATTTTTACCACAGAGGATGACGACGAATCCAACGTGGGCGATAACGACATTGGCCCCCAGTGGCAGCCGGATATCCAGTTCAACAACTTCAACCGCACCCTTCACTTCGAGATTTGGGACAGCGATTCGAACGACGATGACTTCATGGGGGAGACCGAGTCTTTTTCGCTAATGGATCTCGCCGACCGCGGGTTTCTCACCTTTCTTTCAGTTCAAAGCACGGACCAGGTAACGATTGTCACGGCGCGCTTGAGGTGGGAGCGGTAGCCGCGTCAACATGGGTTTTGAATTCGAGGGCGCTGCTTTATTGTAGTGCCCTCGTTTCGTAGGTTGCTCGGGTAGCGCGAGCCGTTTGTCAGGACCAAGCCATGCCCCCGGAAGACATCGCGCTCATCGAGCCCTCCGCGCCGCCTACTGAATTGCCTGTAGGATCGCCCGCTGTAGCGGGTGCTTTGCAGCGTTACTTCGGCTTCGATAGCCTGCGCGAGGGGCAGGCCGAGGCGCTTCAGGCACTGATGGAACCCCGCGACACGCTCGTGGTGATGCCCACGGGCGCGGGGAAGTCGCTCGTGTACCAGTTGGCCGCGTGTCTGATGCAGGGTGGCGTAACGGTTGTCATTTCGCCGTTGATTGCCCTGATGAAGGATCAGGTGGATGGACTGACGGCGCGGGGGATTCCGGCCGTCGGTGTCAATTCATCACAGAGCACCCGGGAGCAGGAGGCGGCGCTGGAGGCGGTGGCGCGTGGAGCCGTGAGGATGATCTACGTAGCGCCGGAGCGCCTGCGGAGCCCCCGCTTCATGCGCGCGGTTACTGCTGTTGGTGTCAACGTGCTGGCCGTAGACGAGGCGCACTGCGTAAGCCAGTGGGGCCACGATTTTCGCCCTGACTACCGCACCATCGCCGATGCGCGCCGTCGGATGGGACATCCCCCCTGCGTTGCCCTCACTGCAACGGCCACGCCTCGCGTTCAGGACGATATCGTGACGCAGCTTGGCCTGCACGAACCTACCCGGCTGGTGACGGGCTTCAACCGGCCGAACCTGTCGTTTGTCGTTCGTTCCACACCGACCCTCAGAGAAAAACGCTCGGCGCTCAAGACCTTTCTCAGCGAGCACGAAGACGAGGCCGGGCTAATTTATGTTGCCACGCGCAAGGAAGCCGATAAGTTGACGCGTTTCGTCAGTGAAGAGTGTCGGCGACCAGTTCGCATGTACCACGCAGGGATGCCGGATGCCGAGCGATCGGACGTACAGGACGAGTTTATGGACGGACGCGTGGATCTCGTTGTGGCCACGAACGCGTTCGGGATGGGGATCGACCGCGCCGACGTGCGTTTTGTGGCGCATTGGTCGGTGCCGGGCAACCTCGAATCGTATTACCAGGAGGCGGGCAGGGCCGGCCGCGACGGCCTCCCTGCGACGGCGGTGCTCTTCTACGCGCCGAGCGACCGCAGCTTGCGCGAGTGGTTCATCGAGCAGAACGCCCCCGATTCCGGCAGCCTCCGCGCCCTCTTCCACGCCGCCCAACGCCAGGCTCGCGACGGTACGGTGGATGCGGAGCCGGAGCATCTCATCGAAGCCGCCGACCTGCATCCGGTGGGAGGCCGCGTGGCCCTGGGGTTGCTGGAGAAGGTGGGCGCGTTGGAGCGCCTCGACCCCGGCGCGCCCGAGCGGTCGTGGCGAATTGGGCCGTGGGATGCGCGAAAGGCCGAGAAAGTGCTGGACGGCGTGGAGCGTTTGCGGAAGGCGAAGACGGATGATCTGGACCGGATGATCGGCTACGCCGAATCGGGCCAGTGCCGCAGGCGGATCATCCTCGACCATTTCGGCGACACGGCTGAAGCTGTCTCCGATGCGTGCTGCGACAATTGCGACGTTCAAGCACGGTTGAAGTCGAAACCGCCCGGCGAGCTCCCTTCGTTCGACACCCTGCCGATGCAGTCTCGCATCGCCATCGGTTTGCTCGACGCCGTCCAGCGGCTTCCGTGGAATGCGGGGCGGCGGACGCTTGTGAAGATGCTTACCGGCTCCAGGGCAGACGGCATGGCGCGGTACGAGCAGTCGCCATACTTCGGGCGGCTCAGTTCGATGTCGCAGGGTGAGGTGGACAGCCACTACAAACAACTCATCCTGCACGGCTACCTCCGCATCAAGGGCGGCGAGTATCCCGTTGTCGAGTTGACGGCGCTCGGCAAGCAGGCCATCGCCCACCGCGAGGCCATCTCGCTCGACGTGGCGGACGCGCCCGAGACGAAGAAAGCCCGCCGCAAGAAGGCGGTGGAGGATGCGCAGCTCAGCGACGGCGACCGAGCGCTGTTTGAGAACCTCCGCGCCTGGCGAACGGAAACGGCGCGAGCCCTCGGCGTGCCGCCGTACGTCGTCCTCAGCGACCAGACGCTGACGGCCATTGCGTCGGAGCGGCCGCAGACCGTAGCCGAGTTGCTCGGCGTGAAAGGCATCGGCCCGGTCAAAGCCGAGGTCTACGGCGAGGTCCTTATTGAGCGAGTTCGTGCCGGCTAAGTGTGTGTCGGATTTGGGGAATCAGGAATCAGAGGACGGAGAACTGAGGACGGAGGACAGAGGACAGAGGACGGAGGACAGAGGACGGATATGGGATGGGCAGATGGGGAGGTAGCCAGATAGCCAGGTAGGGCGAATCGAGCCCTCGAAACACCCTATGCAGTTCTCGTATTCCAATCCGAGGCCAACCACTGACCACTATCACAATTCCGATGGTATGACCCCCTATCTGGCTATTTCCCTACCTCCCTATTTGCCTTTTCACTTCTCCCTTTTCACTTTTCCCTTCCCAGGCCTTCAATCTTCAACCACACAAAAAAAGGCCACCCCAGCATCGGAGCAGCCCTTTCTGTGTAGTCGGTATGCCCGCGCTATTCTTGTGGCGTCAGGTCATCTTCCTGAGGAATGGCGGGAGGCGCAGTGCTGATCCCAAAACCTGACGTGTCGACCGGATCGAGTACGTCCGTCAGTTCCACCTCAAGGATGACGGCAGTGGCCGGCGGAACGCGATCATCGCCTGGCGCCGGAAGGCCGCCAAGGCCGCACGCGGAACTGGGGGGGATGAACAGCCGCCGCGACTCACCGGTAGCCATGTCTTTCAGGGCCTCGTTCAGGCCTTCCACCGCAAAATTGCCGACGACGAGCGGCACCGGCTGGTCAGGCGGGGTGGTCATACCCCGAAGCTCCTGGCCGGTCATCAACGAGGTCGAGATTTTTACCTGGGCAATGTCGCCTTCTGCGGGCGGCTCGCCCTCACCCTCCTGCAGCACCACATAGCGGAGGCCCGACTCGGTGGTTTCCAGCCCCTCGGTGCCTTCCAGCGATGTGAAAAACGAGTCGGTCGCGGCCGTGTTGGTTGTGATCTCATCGAGGAACTTTCCAGGAGCGAGTTGGCGGCGCATCTCGCTGAAGCTGAGGCCATTGGAAAGCAGGAGCGTGTCGGTAACCATCACGTGAATAAAGTCACCATTGGAGATTTGCAGTGTGTCGCCGATCGCCCCATTTCTAGCCCCCCCCTCCAAGATCCGAGTCCCCTCCAAAACCTCGTCCAAGAAC